>CAIYFF010000297.1 GCA_903925435.1 uncultured Planctomycetota bacterium
GCCGGCAGATGCCGCGGCTCCCGCTGCGCAAGCTCCCGCTGCGCAAGCTCCCGCTGCGCAAGCTCCGGCCGCGCCCGCTCCCGCAGCGCCGCCACCGGCTGCGCCTGCTCCGGCCGCTTCGCGTCCACAGGCGCCTGCGCCACGTCCGGGCACTCAGCCCAAGCCCGGCCGCAACGACGATTGCCCGTGCGGATCGGGGATCAAATACAAGAAGTGCTGCGCCCCGGCATTCGACTGAGCGCAGGCTCTCGTTGGTGATGCGCGACCAAGGCGAGACCGCGGCGCGCAGCAGGGGGTCGCGCTCCTGGCTGCGCGCTGCGTTGACGATGGCGGTCTACCAGCTGGCCTTCCTGCTGGGGCTCTGCGTCTATTCTCCGGTGCTGCTGTGGCGCTCGATCATCGATGCGCGCTATCGCCGTTCGTTTCGCCAGCGCATGGGACGCGTGCGGATCGAGTCGAGCGGCAAGCCGATCGTGTGGATCCATGGCGTGTCGGTCGGCGAGATCAAAGCCGCGGCCAACATCATCGCGCGACTGCGCGCCGAGCGGCCCGACCTGCAGATCGTGCTGTCCTCGACGACGCCCAATGGGCACCAAGTTGCGAGGCAGGACCATCCCGACCTGCAAGTGATGTTCTATCCGCTCGACTTCGGGCCATGGCCATCGCGCGCGCTGGATCGCATCCGTCCGCGGTGCGTGCTGTTGATGGAACTGGAGATCTGGCCCAACTTCCTCCAAGCCGCTGCGCGCCGTGGCGTGCCGGTTGCGATCATCAACGGTCGCATTTCGGAGAAGACCTTCCACGGCTACCGACGCGCCAAGGGGATGCTGCCGCAGTTGGACCGTATCCGCCTGTTCTGCGTGCAGGACGGCGCCTACCAGCGTCGTCTGCTCGATCTCGGTGTCGATCCGGACACCGTCGTCGTCACCGGCAACATGAAGTACGACAGTGTGGTGATGGGCGGCTTCGAGCAGGATGGCGAACGGTTGCGCCGCTGGCTCGCGCGCGATGGTCGACTCGTGCTCGTCGCGGGCTCCACGCATGCGGATGAAGAGGTCCTTGTGTGCGAGGCCACGCGGGCGCACGGCGCGTCGCGTTCGATGCGCATCGTCGTGGTGCCGCGCCACCCGGAACGATCGGGTTCCGTCGTCGATGCGTTGCGCGCCGTTGGCTTCGTTGCTGTGCGATGGAGCGAGACGAACGGTGGCGCATCGCCGTTGCCCGAGGATGCAGTGCTCGTCGTCGACGTGATCGGCCAACTGCAGAAGTTCTATGCCGCGTGCGACATCGCGTTCGTCGGCGGCAGCCTGATCCCGCATGGCGGGCAGAACATGCTGGAGCCGGCGGCGCAGGGGCGCGCTGTGGTGTTCGGGCCGCACACGGCCAACTTCCGCACCGATGTCGAGCTGCTGTTGCGCGAGCGCGCGGCGATCTTGGTCGCGGATGCAAACGAGCTGGGGACGGTGGTCGCATCGCTATGCGAGGACCCGGTGGCGCGGCAGTCGTTGGGTGAGCGGGCGAGGTCCGTGATCGCTTCCAACCGCGGCGCCACGGTGCGAACGCTCGAGCGGTTGCGATCGATGCTGGGAGCGCCCTGACCGAGCGGCGGCGCCTCACTCGCGCAGCAGCGCGAGGGCCATCAGGAGCGCGATCGACAGCAGGGCCAGCACGTAGGTCGTGCGGCGGCGGGAACGAGCGACTGCCAGCATGGGATGCTCGACGGCCTTCGCCGTCCTCCGTGACGTAATCGCATTGCATGTTCTTTCGGTCCCATAGGCCGCGCCATGCGCAGATGTGGGGAGCGGGCATGCGCTCTCTGGCCCGGTTGTGGCGCGTGGGTGCCTCAGTCGCGGTTGCCAGCGAGGACTACTGCGCTATCGGCCCCAGGGCCGTGGCTCGCGGTCGCGCATCGCTCCGAACTTTTGACGTTCGGGGTCTATGCGGCAGGCGGCACCCGATGCGAGACTCCGAGGCCACACCCGTCCGGTCATCCCATGGAAACGCGCAATCCTCTCGAGGTGCTGTTCTGCGACCTGTGCAACGCATCGGTCCCTTTGTCCGATGTGCAAAGCGGCGCTGCGCGGCAGACGGCTGGCAAGACGGTGGGCGCCTGCTGCCTCGCAGCGCTGGGTGCAACGAGCCCTGCGCAATCGGTCGCCCCGACGACGTCGCTCGCCAATCCTGCGCCGCGGCCGCACGGTGACTCCAAGGCGATGTCGGTTGGCGTCGTGCTGCTCGGCGCAATCGCCGCTTCGACTCTGTTCTTGGACTTCCGCATCGGCGAAGCCGTGGAGGACAGCTCCCTGCGAATCACTCGGCTTGCCGAGAGCGTCAAGTCGCAATCCGACGTCATCCAAGACACGAGCCTGAAGCTCGATTCGCTCGCCTCGCGCGCGGACCTGGACCGCATCGAGGGGCGCTTTGCCGCCTTCTTCCAAGGGGCAGAGGAGTCGTCCCAGAAGTTGGCCGCGATTGCGATCGGGCTCGCGGATGCTCGCACGGCCGTCGAAGCACTGCGAAAGTCCGTCGAGCGCGCCGGCGAATCGAGGCCCGACTACGGTCCAGCGCTCGACGATCTTCGGCAGCAACTGCAGCAGCAGGCCGCTGCAATCGCCGACCTCGCAGCCAAACCGCGCGCTGCCGCGGTCGACGACGCGGCCTCCTCGATGCCGAAGGAATCGGCTCCGCAGCCCAATCCAGCAGCCGATGGGTTGCCGCCGGCATTGGCGCACCAGATCGGTCGACTTGCCGACGCCGACGAAGGCGCTCGCTTCGAAGCGGTCGACGAACTGCTGCGGAGCAAGGATGCGCGCGTGTTGCCGAGCCTTCTGCCGATGGCGAAGGACTCCGACACGTTCGTGCGCCGGCTCGTCGTCGAAGGCCTGCGCGACTTTCCGTCGCGCGAGACCGTGGACGCGCTCGTCGTGGCGCTCGCGGATCCCGAGCAGATCGTCCGCAGCTCCGCCTGGATCTCGCTCAAGGCGATGACCAAGCAGGACCTGCCGTTCGATGCGAGCGCTGGCCGTGAAGCGCGTCAGAAGGCGCAAGCCAAGTGGCAGGAGTGGTGGGAGAAGAGCCGATCGGCGTTCGGCGGGTGATCGTCACTTCGCCGTCATCTGTGCAAAGGTGCGCCCCCTGCCGTCGCGCGCGCGGTCGCCATTCGCTACAACTCCTCGCCGCCAAAACGGCTCCATTTGCATCGTAGGACCGGCGCGCAGCGCCGAGGAACTCTTCAGGATGGTCTGGCAGAACCGCACCAAGATCGTGGCCACTCTCGGCCCCGCTTCGAACACCCCGTCGATGATTGCGCAACTCGTGCGCGCTGGCGTCGACGTCTTCCGTCTCAACTGCGCCCACGCGGACCACGCGACGATCGAGCGCACGATCAAGACGATCCGGCAGGTTGCTGAGAAGGAGGGAACGGCGGTCGGCATCCTCGCCGACCTGCAGGGTCCCAAGATCCGCGTCGGCAAGCTGAAGGGCGCCGAGCCGATCTACCTGAAGCGCGGCGCAGAGGTCGTGATCGACGTGACGCCCGGCGTCGTTGGCGAGGCTGCGGCGAACGGCGAGCCGATCCGCATCGGAACGATCTATCGCAACCTCGCGAAGGATGTGAAGCCCAAGGAGCGCATCCTCCTCGACGACGGCAACCTTGAGTTGCGCGTGGTCAAGGTCGACGGCGATCTGATCCACACGCGCGTCGTCTACGGCGGCATGCTGCACCAGTTCAAGGGCATCAACCTGCCGGGCAGCAAGGTGTCGACGAGCTGCTTGTCGAGCAAGGACCTCGCGGACCTCGCGGTCGTGCTCGCAAACGAAGTCGATTTCGTTGCGTTGTCCTTCGTGCGTTCGCCCGAAGACGTGGTGGAGCTGCGCAAGCACATCGCGAAGAAGAAGTCCGACGTGCTGATCATCGCGAAGATCGAGCGGCCCGAAGCCGTCGGCTGCCTGCCGGAGATCCTCGCGGTCGCCGATGGCCTGATGGTCGCGCGCGGCGACATGGGCGTCGAGATGGGGCCGGCCGCCGTGCCGCCAGTGCAGAAGCGCATCATCGCGATGTGCAACGAAGCGCGGAAGCCGGTGATCACGGCGACGCAGATGCTGGAGTCGATGGTGCTCAATCCGCGACCGACGCGCGCCGAGGCTTCGGACGTCGCGAACGCGATCTACGACGGCACATCTGCAGTGATGTTGTCGGCCGAGACCGCTTCGGGGCGGCACCCGGTGCGCAGCGTGCGGACGATGGAGAACATCATCCGCACCGCCGAGAAGTGGTGCTACACGGGGATGGACGAGCGGTTCCGTCGCCGTTCCCGCGGCGGCAATGCGAACGTCGCGCAGGCGACGGTTCGCGCTGCGGCCTACGCGGCCTACGAGGCGAAGGTGAAGCTGATTGCCGTCTACACCGAGACCGGCACGACGGCGAATCTGCTGGCTGGCGAACGGCCGCCGACGCACATCATGGCGTTCACGCCGTCGCAGCGGACGTTGCAGCGCTTGGCGCTCACGTGGGGCATCACGGCTCGCAAGATTCCGCCGAAGCGTACGTCCTTCGAGTTGACCGTCGCCGGCGACAAGATCATGTCGCAGGAAGGCTGGGTCAAGAAGGGCGATCGGCTCGTGCAGATCGCGGGCACGGTCCGCGAAACGGGCCTCACCAACACGATGACCATCCGCGAGTTGTGAGGAAAACGCGGTGGGCCGTGGGGTCCGCCGCGCAAAGTCGCGGTTTTCTGCCGCGCAGCGCATTCAGCACCGTTGACTCAGAAGGGCTTGTCGCTAGCATCCTCCGCCCTTCCCAATCCAGGCACGGCTCTGCAGGGCCGTCGCCGACCGCAGCAGGCAATGACCAAGACCACCTTCGCAACTGAGGCCGATCGACACGTAGCCATGAACACTTGGCGCGTGGTTGACGCAGACGGCCAGGTTTTCGGCCGTCTGGCGACTGAGATCGCCACGGTCCTCATGGGCAAGCACACGCCCCGCTACACCCCTCACATCCTCGTTGGCGAGGGCGTGATCGTCGTCAACGCCGGCAAGGTGAAGCTGACGGGCAACAAGGGCGAAACCCGCGAATACACCTACTGGACGGGTTACACGGGTGGTCTTCGCACGGTGAAGCTCGGTGACTACCGCGCGGAGGCTCCTGAGGAGCTGATCCGCTTGGCTGTCCGCCGCATGCTCCCCAAGAACCGCATTGGCGCCGCGATGCTGCGCCGTCTCAAGGTCTACAGCGGCGCCGAGCATCCGCACGTCGCCCAGAAGCCCGCCGCTTGGTCGGGCAACAGCTAACCCGAGGTTTGCACGTGGCAGTCAACAATCCCTACGTCTGGGGCACCGGTCGCCGTAAGAGCGCGACGGCCCGCGTTCGAATCAAGGCCGGCAGCGGCAAGATCGTCATCAACGGTCTCGAGTTCGAGCAGTTCTTCGTCACGGATGACTCGCGCCGCCAGGCTGCGATGCCCCTCACGGTGACGGAGTCGCGCAACAACTACGACATTTGGGCGAACGTCGACGGTGGCGGCATCACGGGCCAGGCTGGCGCAGTCAGCCTCGGCATCGCGCGCGCGCTGTGCATCGACAACGTCAACTTCGATCGCACCCTGCGTGACCACAGCTTGCTGACGCGCGACTCGCGCGAAGTCGAGCGTAAGAAGTACGGCCGCCACAAGGCGCGTCGTTCGACGCAGTTCAGCAAGCGCTGATGCGTTCTGTGGCGCGGCGACCGTTGCTGCGCCCCTGCCTTCGTCGGCGCAGTTGCGCGATTCCGCGCTGCTGCGCCGTCTGCATTTCCAGAGCCGCCTGAGTTTGCATTCCTGGCGGAGCGTGCGAATCGCGCGCGTTCGCCGCGTCCCACCTGCAAAGGCATTGGTCGATGGCTGGCCATTCCCACTCGTCGAACATCAAGTTCCGCAAGGACCGGGTCGACGCCAAGCGCGCGAAGACGTTCGCCAAGTTGTCGCGCATCATGACGGTCTCCGCGAAGCACGGCGGTGGGTCGGTCGATGCCAATCCGCGCCTCCGCGATGCCGTCGAGAAGGCTCGCATCCTGTCGATGCCGAAAGATGCGATCGAGCGCGCGATCAAGAAGGGCATTGGCGAGACCACAGTCGGCGACTTCGAAGAGATGCTCTACGAGGGCTATGGCCCAGGCGGTGTCGCCTTCGTGCTCGAGATCCTGACCGACAAGCGCAGTCGCACCGCGCCGGAGATGCGCCTGTTGTTTGAGGACGCGGGCGGCAACCTGGCTGCTACGGGTTCGGTTGGCTGGATGTTCGATCGGCGCGGCGTGTTCTACGTCGACCCCGAGTGCGGACTCGCCGAGGATGCATTGCTCGATTTGGCACTCGGCGCCGGCGCCGAGGACTTCGTCTTCGCGGACGGCGCTGCGACGGTCTACTGCGCTGCCGCGGACTTCCACGTCGTGAAGTCGGGGCTCGAACGCAGCAATGTCCCCTTGCGCGATGCGGCGCTGGCCTACGTGCCAAAGCAGCGCGTCGCAGTCGGTGATGCGGCGATCGCAAAGAAGGTGATCGAACTCTTCGATGCGTTCGAGGACCACGACGACGTGCAAGCTGTCTACAGCAACGAAGAACTCACTCCCGAGGTGGCCGCACGGTTGGCCAAGGAACCATGACTCAGCGACTGTTCCACGTGGGCTCCTCGCCCGCTATCCGCGCCGCAATCACCAAGGCCTTCGGCAAGGAGCCCTCCGCTGGTTTGGCGGTCGGTCTCGGGCAAGGCGATGTCGTCGTCGTGGAGGCCTTCGCAGACCTCTCGACGCGCGAGGACATCACGGGCGGCAATGCCTTTTCCGCCTGTCGCGCATGGAAGCAAACGCGCGGCGTTGCGGTCTACATCGTCGTGCGCGCCGAGGATCCCACCGGCGTGTTGATGGCGCGCTTCGTGCTCGCCGATGGCGTCGTTCGCCTCGACCAGAAGGGCGCGGTGGAAGGCCTGGAGCACCTGGGCCCGCGCGATCGCAGCAAGACGCACAAGAACATCGACACGCTGCTCGAGCGGTATGGGCAGGCGCTGGCCAATGCGGACCAGTCCGAGCTCGCGGGCCGCGTTCGCGAGTGGGAAGGGTCCGATTCGTTCCTTCATCGTCTGCAGGACCCGGAGACGGGCCTGTTCGACGGTCCCTACACTGCGCTGAAGCTGGACGAGGAATGGAAGCGCGCCCAGCGGTTCCACCTGCCGCTATCGATCGTGCTGCTCGACATCGGGCCAGCCGCCGCCGCGATGAAGCAGGGCCCCGATCGCGCCGTGTTGCTTGCCGAAGTCGCGTCTGTGTTCCTCAACGAGTGCCGTGACATCGACGTGCTCGGCCGGTTCACGACCACGACGTTCTTGTTCTTGCTGCCCGGCACGCCGCCCCTGGGCGCGCAGGCGCTCGCGCGGCGACTGATCCAGTCGCTCAGCGATCGCTCGTTTGCGGTGCCGGTGCGGCCTGCCTGCGGCGTTGTCTCCGTCCCGATGGCTGGCATCTCGGACCGTCGCCAGTTCCTCGTGGTCGCGGAGGAGTGCCTTCGCCGCGCCGTGGACGAGCCCGCCACTGGCGGCGTCGCGGTCGCCTGGGAATAGTCGGGGACTCGGTCCGAATCGAGCGCCCTGAGGCCATCATTCGGCCCCAGGACGCTGCATGTTCGACCGTTACATCCGACTCGCCAAGGCCAAGGACGCGCTCGCCGGTGGCCGTTTCGAGGAAGCGGCCAAGATCGCGTCCGATCCGAAGATTGCGGACGATCGGCGGGCTGTAGCCATTCGGAACGATGCCCAAAAGGCCCTGTGTGCGCGCGCCAGGGCGTGTGCGGGGAAGGGCGAACTGGCGACCGCGGTGCGCGAGTTCGAGCGCGCGCAGGCCATTGGCGCGTCGGCGGACATCGAAGTGGAGGTCGACTCCCTTCGTCGGCAACTCGCCGAGCAACATCGGGCTGCGGCCGCAAGCGACGAGGCACTGCGCCGCGCCCGCATGATGGCGGATCAAGGGCGACTCGCCGATGCGGAACGCGAGCTCAAGGTGCTGCCAGCGCACGGCTCTGCCGCGGATCGAGAGGCGCTTTTGAATCACGTGCGCGGCAGACGGGAACGTGCGCAGGATCAGTTCGCGGCCGCAACCGCTGCGCTCGCTGCAGGCGACCTCGCCACTGCCCAGGATGCGCTGATGCGCGCGCGCGCCTGCGACGTGGAAGCTCTTGGGCCGCAATGCGCGGCGGTGGTGGCTGCCGTGGCTCGCTCCGTTGCCGCGGAGTCTGCGCAGCGAGTTCGCGACGAGGATCCCGCGGCTGCCTTGCGTTCCTTGCAGGCCGCCCTGGAGCGGTTGCCGGAGCTCACAACTGCTACGGAATGGAACGAGGCGCTGTCGGCTGCGGGCAACGCCGCGCTCCGTCAGCTGTCCAAAGGCACCGACGCCGAGCGCGCCGCTTTAGCCAGCGCGCTCGTTGCGTTCCCGCTCGGCTCCGC
>CAIYFF010000298.1 GCA_903925435.1 uncultured Planctomycetota bacterium
CTGCCGCAAGCGGTGAGCAAGGCGACGGGCCTGCGCGAGGCGATGCGCTTGTTGCGTCTCTCGGTGCACAACGCGGTCGCGGTGGGCGACGCAGAGAACGACCACGAACTGTTGCTGTCGTGCGAGTTCGGCTACGCGGTGGCCTGGGGTAGCGCAGCTCTGCAGGCCGCTTCGGACGGCCTCGTGGTCGGCGACGGTCCAGCCGCGATCGCGGGCTGGATTCGACGCATCACCGCCACTGGTTCGATCCACTCCGCTTCCACAGGGCGCCGCCGCATCGTGATCGGTCGCCATGAGGACGGCTCGCTCGCGGCTCTTCCTGCCCGCGGCCAGAACATCCTGATCGCCGGCGGCGTCGGTTCGGGCAAGTCGTCGCTCGCGGGACTGCTGTGCGAACGGTGGCTCGCGCATCGCTACACCGTTTGTTTGTTCGACGCCGAGGGCGACTACGGCGAACTCGAGTCGCTGCCCGGCGTGCTGTTGCTCGGCGCCGATGGCCGCATGCCCGAGGTAGCGGACCTTGTGCGCGCGATGCGCCACGCGGATGTCAGCGTCGTGGTCGATCTCGTGCGGCTGTCGCTCGATGACAAACGTCGGTTCGTGCAGCGCGCGTTGCCGGCGCTGTTTGCCATGCGCCGCGACTGCGGGTTGCCGCATCGCATCGTTCTCGACGAGGCGCACTACTTCCTATGTGCTGGCGCGTGCGAAGCGGAGCTCGTGGCTCCGGACTCCGGGATCCTGCTCGTGTCCTACCGTATGCGCGATCTCGATCCTCGTGTGCTCGCTGTGATGGAGTCCGTGCTGTCGACGCGCGACGCTGACCCGGAGTCTGCTCACATGCTTCGTGAGCTCTGCAATGGCCGCGGCGAGGACTCCGAGTGGGCGGCCATCCTCGCTGCGATCCCGCCGGATGGAGCCGTTCTGCTGCCAGGAAGGGACGATCCCGTGCGCGATCCGCGACCGTTCCGTGCGTCGATTCGGCAGACGCAACACGTGCGGCACAGGCACAAGTACCTCGACGTGCCGATTCGAGCGGGTCGTGAGTTCCGGTTTGTGTTCGTCGATGGTGGGACAGGTCCTGTCGCACGGTCCTTGCAAGAACTCGTCGATGTCCTGGGCGCTGAGTCCACCGAGCGAATCGCCCAGCACATACGGCGTGGCGACCTCTCGCGATGGATCCGCGAAGTGCAAAGCGACGAGACGCTGGCTGCCTCCGTCGCCGCGCAAGAGGCCCGTTGGCGCATCGACCAGTCGGTCGACTTCAATGGCAGCGTGATCCACGCGGTGCGCGGCCGTTATCAGGTTGCGGATGATCTCGCATGACCTGTGTTGCGGGTCTGCTGTGAGCGCCAGCGGTAGAGGTCAGTCCTTCGTGCAACGAGTGCTTCGCAGCGAGGCACAGCCTTCTACGCAGAACAGTGCATGGCCTTCCCACGACATGCGGGGGACAAACTTGGCATAAGGAAACGGCTATCCAAAGGAGCGAGCGATGCAGATTGCGAAGTTGTGCGTTCAAGGCGTGTCGACCGCTATGCCCGACACGATTGTCTCGAATTGCGTTCGTCGGATGCGTGAAGACCATGTGGGATCGGTGATCGTCGTCGACTCTGCGCGTCGGCCTGTGGGCATCGTGACGGATCGAGATTTGGTCCTTCGCGTGCTGGAGCCGGGGCTCGATCCCAAGAGCTTGCCGGTGGAGCGCGTGATGACGCGCTGCCCTCGCACCATGCCGCGCACGGCCTCCACGCTCGAAGCGCTGCAAGTCATGCGGGAACTGGGCGTCCGCCGCCTCCCTGTAGTTGGGGACCGCGGCGAACTTGTGGGCATCGTCAGCGTCGACGACTTGCTGCAGCACGTCGCCGAGGAGCTTGGAAGCCTCAGTCTTGTGCTTGCGCACAGTGTCGGCGGGGCCGGACTGCCAGTGCGAGTGGGTGACGGGCGCGCAAAGACCTCGACGCAGCCGATCTCGCGTGCCGCTGGGGAAGCAGAGTGCTGATGAGTCAGTCCCTTGCAGCTTTGCCCTTGTGCGCATGGCGCGGCGGGCAAGAAGCAGCACAGTGCATCGGTCGCAGCGGTTCTCTTGCAGCTAGCGAATCCAATCTGATGCACACCCAACACAGCAGTGATGAGCAGTTCCGACGGGACGTCGAAGCGGTCCTTCGCCTCGGACGCGCCGTGCGTCACGGAGTCGGCAACGCAACAACGGCTGCCGTGCACGCTGCGACGGGCTCCGGCCAAGCGTTGCGCGAAGTCGTCAGCGCCGGCATTCAGGGCGCAGCGGACGGACTTGCAGGTTCGAAGGATCCGGGGGATCCGTTCCGCCAAGCGGTGGAGGGCATCTCCGATGGGCTCGTCGCGTCCGCTCAGGCCGTCCAGTGGACCGTGCGCGAGGCCGCTGCGCGGTCCCAAACCTACGCACGCGAGGATCTCGATCGCATCGCGAGTGAGTTCGGCACGCTGGCCACGATGTTCGTCGAGGGCGTCGTGCGCGGCATGCGCGCGAGTGGCAAGCACGCCGAGGACGTGACAGCTCTCGTTCGCGAACACGCGCATACCACGTTGCGGCGTGCGTGGCCCGCGTTCGCCGTCGCGGCATCGACCGCGCGCCGTGATCCCTTGGAACTGAGCATCGCTGCAACGGAGGCTGGCGTTCGCGTCGTCAGTTTCACCAAAGGCGCGCTGCAGGTCGCGCTCGGGGAGCGGCTCAAGAAACTCGGTCTCGTGCTCACGCGTGGGCGCGAAGAAGCGATCTGATCCGATGGGAGTCGATGCGGTCTCCAGCCTGCGCGCGAACGCGCGGCGAGTCCGCGAGATCGCGTCAGTGCTCGCCAAGTATGGGCTCGCGGAGGGGCTGCGTTGGCTCGACGTCGACTTCGTGCAAGACCGGTTGCGCAGCGTCGACGGGGACCGGCTACGTGAGCAGCCATTTGTCGCGCGCGTGCGGCTCGCCCTCACGGAACTCGGCTGCACGTTCCAGAAAATGGGGCAGACGCTCGGGACGCGGCCGGATCTGTGCGGTGACGAACTGGCGAACGAGCTCGCGAAGCTACAGGTGCGGACCGTTGCGGACGGCCCTGAGGAAGTTGTGCGACGCATCGAAGCGGAGCTCGGCGCAAAGCCGAATGAACTCTTCGCC
>CAIYFF010000299.1 GCA_903925435.1 uncultured Planctomycetota bacterium
ATTCGCAGAACGGCAGAAGCCTGCTGAGAAGTAGTAACAACCGCCACGCCGCACGGGGCATGGGTTGCCGCCGACCATGGGGTCGACCGCATCCGTCAATGCATAGGGTTCGTAGGTGTCGAGACACCACTCCCAGACATTGCCTGCCGTGTCGTGCAATCCGAACGCGTTGGCTGCCTTCGTGCCCACAGGCGCGACCTGCTCGACTCCATAGACTGCGCCGGCCGACAAAGAACTCTCCTCACTGCCCGTCCACCACGGCGTGGTCGTTCCGGCTCGGCACGCGTATTCCCATTGCGCCTCCGTGGGCAGCAGCAGCCCGGACTGACGAGTCATTGCGCCGATATCGTTCCAACTGACCTGCTCGACCGGCAACGCCAGGTCACCGCGATCCTTGCTCGCGCTCGGATTGGCGCCACGCAATCGAAGCCATTGCCCCTGGGTCAATTCGTGCTTGCCTATGAAGAACGGCGACAACGTCACTTGATGCGGCCGCTCGTCGTCGCGCGCCCACGAGTCGTAGTTGGGCATGCCCACGTTCTCGTGTTGCGCGCCCATGCAGAACGAACCTGCCGGCAACAGCACGAACACGATGCCGATGTCGCCAGAAGGCACGACGCATCCGCTTGCCGCCTCGATCTCCGGGATCTCGCGTCCCGGCGCGCCCGATTCGAGGTGGACGAACTCCCAGAGCTTCGACACCGGATCCATGCCGATCGGAATGACCCCTTCGTGCACACGGAGCTTCAGGCCGCCGTAGCGATCGCTCGCCTCGACTGCGGCGATTGCGCTGTCCCACGCCTTGGCGCGATCGGACTTCGCGAGCTGGAGGACCACGCGCCGCGCCCCGGCGGCTTCGGCTTCTGCCGCTGCGCGGATCTTGGCAGCATCCGCCTCTGCCTGTGCCCGCGATGCAGCAGACTCGATGTCGGAAGGAATGCGCGCGATGCGCGTTCGCGCCGAAGCCATCAGTCCACCCGGATCGCCGTCGCGAACCAAACGACGCATCCGCACCGACAACTCGGTGAGTTCATGGTGCAAGGCACTCTCGCCGCGCGTCTCGAACTGGTAGCCAGCGACCTGGATCAGGACCTCGCGCTCTGCCGTCGACACATCGGACAACCGCCGCTCGACCGACTGCCGCGCAGCCGATCGCGCGGTCTCGCTGTCGGGCCTTGCGCGCTCACGGAGCGCGGCGACCCGTCGTTCGAGGCTCTGCAGATCCGGCAGGGCCTGCACGATCTTCTGCGCATCGAAAAGCCAGCGCGCAACATCCTTCTCCCACTGCTGCAATGCTCCGACCGACTGCGGGTCCGCGCTCCAGAGCGCAACCGACCGCTCTTCGAGTTCCTTGAGCTGCTTGACGTCGCGATCGATGCGGTCCACTTCCGCGAACGCCTCGATGTCCGCCCGTCGCGGGTCCTTTGCCAGGAAGAACGGAGGCACGGTCGCCGCGACTGCAACGAGCACCGCGCCAGCGAGCGCGCCGTTGAGGAATGCACGGGAACGAAGCATCGACCTGGGCGTGTGGGACGTCGCGTGGGCGGCCCTTCGTCCAAGCCCGGGGGAGGGTTTGGGACCAGGGCGATGAAGCAGTGTTGCTCCCAGAATCGGAAGCGGGCGCCAACTTGCTGAAGTGCGG
>CAIYFF010000300.1 GCA_903925435.1 uncultured Planctomycetota bacterium
AAGTGCGCCGCGTCGCGTCGTCGGCGACGGTGTTGCGCGACGGCCGCACTGCCTTTGCAGGCTCGCTCGACTCCGTCACAGACCAGCAGCTCATCGCGCACATGGCGGGACGAGAGGTCGCGGAGGCTTCCGCATCGTCTCGCGGCGTGGCATCCGGAATCGCCCTGAAGGTCGAGCGGTTGTCGTGCGCTTCGGTCGTGCGCGAGGCGTCATTCGAGCTTCGCAACGGGGAGATCCTCGGGATCGCAGGACTCGCGGGCGCGGGCAGGACCGAGTTGCTCGAAGCGATCTTCTCGCTGCGCGCGACGAGCGGCGGCAGCGTCACGTTTGCGCAGGGTCATGCGCGCAGCATCGCAGGCTTGTGGAAGTCAGGTGTCGGCATGGTCCGAGAGGACCGCAAGCACGGCGGCTTGTCCCTTCGGCAGAGCATCGCATGCAACGCAGCGCTGCCGAGCGTCGGGCGGATCGCGCACCGTGGCATGCTCTCTTCGAACACGTTGCGCGCGCACGCGGACGGGCCGTGTCGGCGACTTGGCGTTCGCATGCGTTCGCTCGACCAGCCCATCCTTGAACTCAGTGGCGGCAACCAGCAGAAGGTCGCGTTTGCGCGGCTGCTCGCGGCTGGAGCTCGCGTGTTGCTGCTCGACGAACCGACGCGAGGCATCGATGTCGGAGCGCGCGCTGCGATCCATGATTTGCTGCGCGAAGCGAGCGCCGGCGGCGCCGCGATCCTCGTCGTCAGTTCGCAGTTGCCCGAGTTGCTGCAGTTGTGTGACCGCATCGCGGTGATGCGGCAAGGCGTGTTGTCCGCTTCGCGCCCAGCGCACGAGTGGACCCAGGAGTCGCTCGTTGCCGCCGCGCTGCACGCGAGCAAGGGCGTGGGGGATATCGCATGAAGGCTGGACTTCGTAGTTGGATGCCTGCGTTGCTGCCGCTGCTCGCGCTGCTGCTCTTGCTCGGCGTCGTCGGTGCGGTGAAGCCGTCGTTCGTCAGCGCGTTGAGCTTGCAGACGATGGCGATGCAGTCTGTCTTCGTCGCGTTGCCAGCGCTCGGCATGACGTTCGTCGTGATCGCAGGCGGCATCGACATCTCGATCGGCAGCGTCGTCGCGTTCTGCGCGGTCGCCTGCGCATGGGCCGTTCGCGATGGCGCTCATCCATCGCTTGCCGCGTTGCTTGCGACGGCGATAGGGGGCACGTTCGGCCTCGCCAACGGCCTGCTCGTCACGCGCCTCGCCGTCGCTCCGTTCCTCGTCACGCTCGGCACGATGGGCATCGCGAGGGGCTTGGCGAAGCGCCTTGCCGAGGACCAGAAGATCGACGCAGACCCAGGCTTCCTCGCGGACCTCGTGCGCAATCGGCCGCCGATGCCGTGGATGTTGGTCGGCCCTGCGGCGTGGATCCTCGTGCTCGCGCTGGGCGCGTTGTTGTTGTTGCTGCGACGCACGGTGTTTGGGTTGCACGTGATCTCCGTGGGCTCTGACCCGCGCAATGCGCAGCTGTGTGGAGTGCCCGTCGCGCGCACCCAGGTCTTGGTCTACTCGTTGTGCGGGTTGTGCGCCGGGTTTGTCGGCGCGTTGCAGTTTGCCGAACTCGGCTGCGGCATCCCGACGGCTGCGTCAGGTCTTGAGTTGCAGGTCGTCGCGGCGGTCGTGATCGGCGGCGCAAGCCTTGCCGGCGGCGAAGGCTCGCTGCTCGGCGCGGTGTTCGGCGCGATGCTGACCGTGGCGCTGAAGGCTGCATGCACGCAACTTGGCATCGCCGACCACTGGCAAGACGTGCTGGTCGGCGCAGTGATCGTCGGCGCGGTCGCGCTCGACCGATGGAGGACGAAGGGATGAGCAACGCAAGGAAGTCGCTGTGGTCTGTGGCCAGCATGGGCGCTCATGTCGCCGTGATCGTCGCGATGGCGCTCTGCTGCGGGTCGCTCTGCGATGCGCAAGAGCCGTCGAAGAACCCACCGACGCAAAAGGCCGCCACGTCGTTGCCGAGCGCCATCGACGACGAGGCGCTGTTGCTTGCCATCGAGACGCAGTGCGAAGCGCTGCGCACGAGCGGCTCGCTGAAGACGGTGCGAGAGTTGTTGCTGCCCGCTCCTGCCGCGGCAAAGGAAGGGGATGCGCCGAAGCTGCCAAGCGTCGGTGTCGAGATGCTCACTCCCGTGGCAATCCGGCGCTCGCTGATGCGCAGCGTGGCGCTGGTCGGCGAGTACTACCACTGCGTCGAATGCGACAAGTGGCACGCCAACCTATCCACCGGCTTTGCGGTCGCGGACGGTCGCCACATCGCTACGTGCCTCCACGTCCTGCATGGCGAGCCATCCTCGGATGGGGCGGCGCCGCTGCTGTTCGTGGCGGACTTCGAAGGGAACGTCGCGGCGGTCTCGCGCGTGGTTGCGAGTGACGTGGCCTATGACCTCGCCGTGTTGCAGGTCGACACGAAGTCGTTCTCGCCGTTGCCGCTGCGCGCGGATGCAGAACCCGGTGAGCGGGTCTATTGCCTGTCCAACCCGGACCACATGTTTGGCTCCTTCACAGAGGGCTTGGTGTCGCGCGTGTATGTCGTGCGTGGAGACGCCCCAGGATTGGGGCCGGAGCCAGATGCAGAAGGCGATGGGGAAGCGGAATCTGCGCAACACGACTTGAGCAAGTCGATGGCACAAGACCCGCTCCTGCCGCCGCGCGCGTTCTTGCAGGTCACCTGCGAGTTTGCTGGCGGGTCCTCGGGCGCGCCGATCGTCGACGCGATGGGCAACGTGATCGGCATCGCTCAGTCGACGCGGACCGTCGCGGTGGATCCCGACGCGGAGCAACTCGAGGTTCAGATGGTCGCGCGCACCGCGTCGCCATCGTCCGCGTTGCTGCGTCTCCTGCGACGCTGAGCGCGCGTCACTTCGGCCGGTCGAAGTCCTTCGCCTCGAGCTTGCTGCCGAGGTCGAGCGTCGTGAGGTCGATGCCGAGTTGCACGCGACGCTTGCCGTCCTGGTCGAGCGCGAAGTGGACGATGCGCGTCGGCACGACGCGGCCATCGATCGTTTTGTGCTCGGTCAGTCGCACGAACTCGCCTTCTTGCGATGGCGCGCTCTTCTTGCCGTTGCCGCCGTCCGTGGCAGAGGCGTCCTGCTTGGTCGCCGGGCGCACTTCGATGCCGACGAGTCGATGCTCATCGCGCGCGATGAACAGCTTTGCTTCGACTTCGGCTGACTCGCCTTCCTGTTGGCGCAGCGGGAACGACGCGAGCTTGCCGCTTACGACCCAGCACGGCAGCTTGACTGCGCGACCTTGCACGAGGTCTTCGGCCGACACCGCGGAAGGCTCCTTCAATGCGCGCAACACCGAGTCGGCGTCGAGGAACTGCAGCATCTGACGCGCAAGCTTGATGTTGCGCCTTGCGTGGTCGAGGTCCGTCGCCATCTCGCGCGAACGCATGTCGAGCAGCTTGCCGTCGGCGTAGGCCCAGTAGTCCTCGCGGTCGCGGCCTTGCTCGATCGAGCGCGCGCTGTCGGTCTGCTTGTAGCGGATCAGTGGATACGAGCGGCCCGTGTCAGGGTGCTTCCAGTCGAGGAAGGACACCGACAGCTCAACCTGGCCGCGATGCTCCTCGGCGCTGCGAGCAAGCTCTTCGATGCGCAAGTCCGCGCGGAAGGCTGTGACAGGAGTCGCTGAGTCGACACGGTGTGCGGCTGCAACGGAGGCCGCGAGTTGATCCAACGTCGGCGCCTCCTGCGCGCGCGCGATGGCGCATGCGCAGGCAGCAAACGAGAGGAATGCAGCGATCTCGTTGCGCGCTCGCGTCACGGGAACACGCCCTCGAGTTGCACGACAGGAGTGATCTGGCCGACCGTGCCGTGGAACCACGCGTTCACGCTCGTGGTGACGGTGTGGAACCCATACATCGCGGTGATCGTCGGCGGCAGCTGGTTCTGGCCGATGCGCAATGCGTGCGCATTGGAGACCGCGCTGTCTGCGAAGTTGCCCGACGCTGCGAGTCCGAGCGACTGCGTGACGAGCGAGAGGCCGCGCAGGAACGGGTCGTTCGGGATCGGCCAAGTCGTCGCGGCGTAGAGGCCGCCCGTTGCTACTGCGAACTGCGAGAAGTCGAGGCTGCCGGAGCGCATGAAGCAGCCCGGCAGGCCGATTGCTCCGAGGTCGATGTCCGCGCGCGTGAGGCCGAGCGTCACGATCGCTGCAGGGAACGCGTTGGCCGGCGCGGAGTTCAGGTTGACGCTGATCGAGCCGCCGTCCGCGATGGACGCTGCGCTGATCGAGCTCGTCAACGTCGAGCTGTTCACGGTGCAGCCAGCGAGGTCGATGGGTTGCGCGATGCCCGTGATCACGGTCTCACGGAACTGCACGGCGTCGATGCGGTAGGTGCCCGGCGTGGTTTGCAGGTCGGTCGACTCCAGCATCAGCAGGAGGTTGCCTTGGGTGCCGTCGTAGATGTAGGGCGTCGAGAACTGGAAGTAGATCGAGAACGGCGCAGGTGCGAGGAGCAGCGGACCGGTCGCTGGGAAGGTCACGGGGCCGTTGAACACCAGCGTCGGCGTGGCGCCGGCGATGATCGAGTTGGGATCGTAGGGAGTCGCCGAGGCCTCGAACGCCGCAGCAGTCGTCGGGACCGTGTAGGCGAGGATCTGGTAGTTCTTCGTGAAGCCCGCAGAGCTTTGCGTGGACTGCGTCGGGCGGAAGCGGATGCCGTTCAGCACGCCGACGCTCTGCGTGATTTGGCTCGCTTCGATGAGCAGCTGGATGCCGCTGGTGGTGGCGCTGAACGGAACCGTCGAGACCTCGGGGCCCTCGACGAAGTCCATGCCTTGAGGGATCACCTTGGTTTGCTGCGCCTGCAAGGCAGTGGCGCACGCGGCGACGAGGAGGATGCGGGAGATCATGCGCCGCAGCATAGCGAGCGGATTCGGTCGTGGTCCTCCGAACTCAGGCCCGGCAAGATGAGGCACAACGCGCAACGCGCGGCTCCTATGCACGACTCGTTCGCTGGCTTCCGGTTGTGGCGCGCCCACGATGTTCCCGTGTTGTCGCGGCGAGAAGAGTTCGGGAAGACGTTTCGGATCACCGTGCTGTGGCGTCGTCCGATGGGGCTGCGTCACGCGGCGCGCGCGCTGTTGCCATCGCTGCTCCAGCACGGCACGGCGTCGTGTCCGGATCGGCCGTCGATGGTGCGGAAGAAGGAGCAACTCTACGGCGCCAGCAGCGGGTTCTCGTTCTCGCGGCATGGCGAGCAGTCCGTGCTGCGCCTCACTGCGGACGCAGTCGGAGGCGAGTTCTTGCCGGGGCGGCCCGACCAGTTTGCTGCGGTGTTGTCGTTGCTCGCGGAGCAGGCAACGAAGCCGCTGTTGCTCGAGCAGAGTTTTCCTGTCGGCCTGTTCGAGCGCGAACGCGCGCAGGCGCTGGCGGACGCGCGCTCGATCACCGAGGACCGCGCGCGACAAGCGCGGTTGTCTGCTGTGATGCTCGCGTGCGAAGGCGAGCCATACGGCGTGCCCGAGCACGGCGGCGAAGCTGCCATCGCCGCGATGTCGCCCGACGAGCCAGCGCTGGCGATGCGCGACTTCCTCGAACGCTCGGATGTGACGGTGTTGCTTGCGGGCGCGCTGTCGCAAGGGGCCGAGCAATCGGTCGACGCGCTGCTGCGCACGTTGCCCGTTCGCTCAAAGGAGCCGCTGCCAAGGACCGTGCAACCGCTGCGCCGCGAGCCGCGGACTGCGCGCGATCGCGCACGGATGCAGCAAGCCAAAGTCGTGCTCGTGCTCCGCACGCCCATTCCAGAGTCGCCGCGCGCCCAGGCCGCGCTGCAAGCGGCGATGTCGCTGTGGGGCGGAGGGCCGCATTCGCGCTTGTTCACCGAAGTGCGCGAGAAGCGCTCGCTGTGCTACTACGCGAGCGCTGGCGGCGATTCGGACAAGGGCCTCGTGCTGATGCAGTCCGGTTGCGATGCCAGCGCGGTCGATGCCGTCGGCCGCGAGTCGATGGCGCAACTGCGCGAGATCGCAGCGGGCAAGTTCTCGGACGTGGAACTCGCGACGGCGGTCGCCTCCTGCCAGGGCCCATTGCGCAGCATCGATGATTCGCCCGCGGCCCGACTGTCGTTCACTGCGGACCAGTTCCTGCGCGGGTTCGACGAGACTCCCGACCAGCGCATCCACAACCTCGGCGCGTTGTCGCGCGACGAGATTGCGAGCGTCGCAGCCTCGATCTGGCTCGACGTCGACTACGCATTGCTGCCGGAGGGCGCGCCATGAGTTTCCATTCGTTCCGCGATCCGATCGTCGGCGAAGAGGTCTTGCTCGCGCGCACGAGCCGTGGACTGTCGGTTCGCGTGTTGCCGCGTCCGCGTCTGCGCGAAGCCGCCGCCGTGATCACGTTCAACTACGGCAGCATCGACCTCGCGTTTCACCGCGATGGCATCCGCACGGAGTCGCCCGCGGGCACGGCGCACTACCTCGAGCACAAGCTGTTCGAGGATGAAGAACTCGCAGTGTTCCAGCGATTTGCTGCGCGCGGCGCGCGCGTCAACGCGCAAACGGGCTTCGCGCGGACGACCTACTTCTTCCAGTGCGCGCAGCAGTTCGGCGACAACCTGCGCGACCTGTTGCGGCTCGTGTCGCGACCGCACATCACCGACGAGAACGTCGAGAAGGAGCGCGGCATCATCGCGCAGGAAGTGCGCATGTACGAGGACTCGCCAGACCAAGGCGCCGCGTTCTCGCTGCTGTCTGCGATGTATGCGCAGCATCCGGCGCGGCTCACGGTCGGCGGCACCGTTGAGTCGATCGGTCGCATCACGAAGGCGACGCTGCTCGACGCATACGCTGCGTTCTATCGGACGGGCAACGCTTCGCTCGCGGTGGCAGGCCCCGTCGATCCCGACGAGGTATTGCGGCTCGCGGAAGCGTGCGAACTCGCGGAAGGCTCG
>CAIYFF010000301.1 GCA_903925435.1 uncultured Planctomycetota bacterium
ACTGCCTGCGCTGCGTCAAACCGCGCGACCGTGCGGCTCATGTGCGAGAGCGCGTCGTTCATCAACTTGCCCGCTGTCGCGGGATCGGTCGCGGTCGTGCCGTTGCCGTAGAGGTCGAGCGCGAACGCGGTGTAGCCGAGTTCTGCCAACATGCGCGCGCGCTTCTGCACGTAGGCATTCATGCCCCACCACTCGTGCACGACGAGCACGCCGGGTCGCTTGCCTTCGCGCTTGTGGTCCCACGCGACATAGCCTTTGCAGACGCCGCCTTCCGCTTCATAGCTGACGAGTTCTGTGCGGATGTCGTGCGCACGGTCGGGCACTGCCTTGCATCCAGACGCGAGGAACAAGGCGAGGAGAACGAGCAGAACGGCGATCGTGTACATGAGAACGTGGGCGTTGCGCATGGCCGCGACGGCGGCCGATGGCTTTGGCGATCATGGGGACGCGCCGCCTTGCCGCAAGGGTTCGGACTGCGCAGACGCGCGGTCCTGGGGCCCAGTGACCGCCGTCACGCGAAGACCAACTCCGCCAAGCCGCTCCTCGACGATGCCGCGCACGACGTAAGGCCCGCGACCACAGAATGCGCCGCCCCACTGCTCGTAGGCCTTGGGGAACAGCGTGGTCTCGACGAGGCCCGAGCCATCTTCGATCGTCGCAAACGCCATGGGCTCGCCGCTCTCGGTGCGATGCTGGCGCCACGCGACAAGCCAGCCGCGGATCGCGACCCCTTCGCCGACATGCTCCTCGACGCGGCCGCACGGCACGCACGAACGCGCAACGGGGCCGTCGTCGCGCCAGAGCACATCGACAGGATGCGCGCCGAGCGCGTAGCCCAGCAACTCGAGTTCGCTGCGCGTGCGGTCCATCGCGTCGTAGTCGGGCAACGCAGGAAACGCGATCTCGGGCGGCAACAGCGCGTCCTGGAACAGCGCGCCCGGCTGCTCGGCACGCGCGCGCTGCGCCTCGACCTTTGGGTTGCGCGCGACGTGCAGCCGCCACAGCAACTCGCGCCGCGACGTCGACAACGCATCGCACGCGCCGACGCGCACGAGGCTCTCCGCTTCGTCGCGCTGCGGGCCCACGCGTCGCAAGAAGTCGTCGAACGACCGAAACAACCCGCCGCTGCGCCGCGCCACGGCGATCTGTTCGCGCGTGCGCTGCGTCACACCGCGCACCTGCGCAAAGCCGACGCGGATGTGCCGCGGCCCTTCGAGCGAAAACCGGTCTTCCCCATGCTGCACGCACGGCGGCAGCAGGATCGCGCCGAGCCGCTTGCTCTCCTCGACGTAGACGCCGGTGTCGAAGTAGCCCGCGTCGTTGTCGAGCATCGCGCACAAGAACGCGACCGGCCAATGCGCCTTGAGGTAGACGCAGCGGAACGCAAGCCGCCCGTAGGTCACCGCGTGCGCCTTGCAGAACGAATACGCCGAGAAGCGCGCCATCTCGGCCCAGATCGACTCGACCTCTTGGCGCGCAAGGCCGCGGCGCAGGCCCGCGAGCACGAAGCCTTCGAGATCCTTCTTGGTGGCGCCGTCGCGCGACCCCATCTGGCGGCGCAACGTGTCGCCAGCCTCGGCGTCGATGCCGGCCACCGCCATCGCCGCGAGGATCACGTCCTCTTGGTAGAGCATGATGCCGAACGTGTCGGCGAACGCGGCGGCGAGCAGCGGATGCGCCGCGGACACGTCTTCGAGGCCACGCGCGCGGCGCAAGAACGCATCCTTCATGCCCGACGCCGCGGGCCCCGGCCGCACGAGCGCCACGGCCTGGATCACGCGATCCATGTGCGGAGCCTGCATCTGCCGCAGCAGCGTGCGCATCGCCGGCGATTCGACCTGGAAGCACCCGAGCGTGCGCCCCGTCTGCAGCAGCGCCACGGTCTTCGGATCATCTTCGGCAACCTCCGCGAGGTCGGGCGCTGCGATGCCATGCTTGTGCAACGAACGCACGCAATCGTCGACGATCGTGAGCGCGCGGTTGCCGAGCAGGTCGATCTTGACGAGGCCGAGCGCTTCGACGAAGCGCTTGTCGTACTGCGTGACGACGACGCCCTTCTGCGACCGTTCGAGCGGCGCGTGGCGTGCGACGGGTCCAGGCGTGATCACGATGCCGCCTGGATGCACGCCGAGATGGCGCGGTGCGTCGAGCAAGGCCTGCGCCGCGGCCTCGATTGCGCGCTCGCGCTCCGGCGGCAGCGCGCGTTGCGCATAGAAGCCCTTGGTCGCGGCGATCGCCCGCAGCAGCCCTTCGCCCGCGTGCGCATGCCACGGCAACAGCTTGCTACGGCGCGCAGCCTCCATCGGCGGCACGCCGCCCGCCTTGGCCGCCTCCAGATACGCCGCCCGCGGCCCGCACGTGTTGTAGGTCGCGATCATCGCAACGCGGTCGTGCCCAAAGTGCGCGTAGACCGCCTCCAGCAGCTCGTCGCGGCGCCGCCAACAGAAGTCGAGATCGATGTCGGGCAGATCCTTGCGCGCGGGATTCAGGAAGCGCTCGAACAGGAGTCCGTAGCGAATCGGGTCCGCTTCGGTGAGGCCGAGCGAATAGGCGACGAGGCTGTCCGCCGCCGAACCGCGCCCAAGGCACGGGATGCCGCGCTCGGCGGCAAGTTCGGCGATCTCGCGCACGACGAGGAAGTACGGCGCAAACCCCATCGTCTCGATCACCGCCAGTTCGCGCGCGAGTCGACGCTGCGCTGTGTCGCACTCGGAAGCGCTTGCGCGCCGAGATGCGAGCTTGCGCTGCAACCCAGCCTGCGCGAGCGCCGCCAAGTAGCACGCAGGCGTGCTGCCCTCGGGCGAAGTAAAGGACGGGAAGATCGGCGGCGCGTCGTCGGCAAACGACAACGTGCACGATGCGAGCACGCGCTGCGCGTTCTCGACCGCGCGCGGCACATCGTCGTGGCCTGCCGCGCACTCGAGTTGGCTCGGCACGTGCATCCACGGCGCTGCGAGCGATACACCCGCAAGCCCGCGCTCGTCGACAGCGCGCAGCGTGCGGTTGTGCTTGACCGCGGCAAAGAGCACGTGGCGCGCGTAGTCCTGCGCCTCGGC
>CAIYFF010000302.1 GCA_903925435.1 uncultured Planctomycetota bacterium
AGGCCCGCGATGCAGCAATCGAGTTCGGCGATCGTCTGCGCGTCGAGCGCGTTGAGCTTCTGCGGGCGGTTGACCGTGACGATCGCGAGGAATCCCTCGCGATCACACAGCACGTTCTGCATGGCCGCGGTCACGACTGCGCTCCGCCGCCTTCCGCGGTGTCGCGCACCTGACGTTCGCGCAGCCAGATCCGCACGATCTCGATGCGGTCCTTCGGCGTCGACTTCTCGCCGCCGCCGCCAAACGAGCAATCGACCGACGCGATCTCGTCGAGCACTTCGAGGCCATCTTCGACCTTGCCAAACGCCGTGTATTGGCCGTCGAGGTGCGGCGCATGCTCCGCATGCACGACGAAGAACTGCGAGCCCGCGCTGTTCGGGTCGCGGCTGCGCGCCATCGATAGCACGCCGCGCGTGTGCGGCGTGTCGTTGAACTCGGCGCGCAAGCCTGGGCCATCGGGGCGACCGGTGCCAGGCTGGCCCGTGGCGCCCTTCTTCGTGTTGGGGCAACCGCCCTGGATCATGAAGTTGCGGATCACGCGGTGGAACGCGAGCCCATTGTAGAAGCCCATGTTGATGAGCTTCAGGAAGTTGCTCACGTGGCCCGGCGCCTTGTCCGGGAAGAACGTGATGACCATGGAGCCCTTGGTGGTCTCCATGACCGCTTCGATCTTGCTGTGGTCGGTCGTGTCGATGTCGATCATGGCTTGGTCTCCGTTCACTTCATCACGGGCATGAGGATCGCCTGCTCCAGCTTGACTGGCTGCAGCGGCGTGCTGCGCTCGGGGCCGCCACACTGCACGTTGGCGATCTTGTCGAGCGTGTCGAGGCCGGACTCCAGCGCGCCGAACGCCGTGTATTGGTTGTCGAGGTGCGGAGCCTCTGCGTGGCAGACGAAGAACTGGCAGCCCGCACTATTCGGGTCCTGGCTGCGCGCCATCGACAGAACGCCGCGCGCGTGCTTCGTGTCGTTGAACTCCGCCTTCAGCTTGTAGCCCGGATCGCCCTGGCCCCAACGCGCCTGCATCGAGTCATCCTTCGTGAACGGGTCGCCGCCCTGGATCATGAAGTTGCGGAGCACGCGGTGGAACTTCGTGCCGTCGTAGAAGCCGTCCTTCGCGAGCTTGAGGAAGTTCTTGACCGTCTCCGGCGCCTTCTCGGGATAGAAGGCGACCGTCATCTCGCCGTAGTTGGTGACGAGCACGACCTTGGTCTTCTTGAGGTCGAGCTGGTCGATGCTGATCTTGCTGAGGTCCGGCGCGATCTGCACCACGCAGTTGGCGCCCGTGAGGCCCGGCCATGCGAGCGCGAGCGAGGTGACTCCAATCGAGTCCTTGGCGTTCGGCGCAAGGCGCGCCACCGGCAACTTGATCACGCGCGACAGCGACGTGCCGGCCGCGAACTGCACCGCGCCGCCCTTGCCCGCGTCGCGCACCTGCGGCCCAGCCTGATCGCCGACCTTGACGTCGAGCATGCAGCCTGTGACCAAGTCCGCAGGGATCTCAGCGTCTTGCGACACCTCGATCGAAAGCCGCAGCGACACTTCGGCGCCGCGAACCATCGCGGGCTCAGCGACGAGCGTCGTGCGGACACCGGGGATGTCCTGGGCCACAGCCATCGGCAGGGCGCAGGCGAACAAGAACGAAGCGAGGGTACGGATCATGGCGGTCGGCATACGAAGGGCGAAGGTTGTAGCTCCCGCGTAAGGGGGGCTCAACGACGCCGTGGCCGACCGGGGGTGGCCTCGGGGCGAGAGGCGTCGGGGCGCGAGCGCGACCCCGACGCCGGGCGAGGTCAGGG
>CAIYFF010000303.1 GCA_903925435.1 uncultured Planctomycetota bacterium
CGGCAGGGCGCTCGGCGGCTGCGTTCCGGGCTCGCGCACAGTCGCGCTGATTCACTATCCGCCGAAGTACGTCGACGGCCGCGAGACCCCCGCGGTGCAGATGATGCGCGATGCGCATGTGCGGCTGTGTGTCTACGGCCACTTGCACGGCCGCGACCTCAAGTACGGATTCCAAGGCGTGGCGGAAGGCATTCGCTACGTGCTCGCGTCGGTCGACGCGATCGACTTCCAGCCGATCCCGGTCGAGTTGGCCTGAACGTCATGGTGCCCGAAGTCGCGCTCCTCATCTGCCTCGTCGCGATGTGCGCTTCGTTGTGGATGTCGCTGCGGCTCGATCGCATCCGCATCCGCCGCCACTTCGCGGCAATGGGCGCGAGCGTGCAATCCCAGCGTTGGCTGCCCTTCGGCCGCGGATGGATCGGCTCGCTGCACGAGACGATCTATCGCGTTCGCTGCGTCGATCGCGACGGCAAGCCGATGGTCGCGATCGTGCGCACGAGTGTGCTGACGGGCGTTCACGTCGACGAGACGACGCCGTTGGCGGAGTGAGCGCTGCCAAGCGCTCGCGCGCGCAGCAGTTTGCTTCCACCTCGCTCCTCGCCCGGGCATCCTGCGCGCCATGCTGTTTCGCTCCGTCTCCCCGCTGCTTTCCTTGCTGATCGCCAGTTGCGGGCTCGCGCCACAGCCGTCGCTGCCGAAGGGCGATGGTCCTGGTCTCGTCGCGTTCGACGCAGACGCGCCTGTTGGCGCAATGCAGTGGCAGCGGCCGCAGTGGGAAGTGGGCGACACGTTCACGTTGCTGCGCGGCGGCAAGCAGCGCGTGACGTTCACGGTCGCGGAGAAAGACGAGAGCGGCTATCGGCTCGTCGACGACAGTGGCAACGCGCACGAGCGGTCCCTCGACCTCGCGATGCGCGCGGAGTTCCGCAAGGGCGAGGACGAACCGTCGCACGAACTGACGCCAGAAGATGTCCGCTTCCACTGGCCGCTGTGGGTCGGCAAGTCGTGGACGTGCCGCTACGCGGATCGCACCGCGGGCGGTCCATCGCTGCCGATCGAGGCGGTCTATGTCGTCGAGGATCTCGATCGCGTCAGCACGCCAGCTGGCGCATTCGACGCGTTGCGCATCGTGCGCCGGTCGCGACGCTGCGACGCGGATGGGTTCCTCGATCGCTGCAACGTGATTTGGTACGCGCCGTCGGTCGGCTCCGAGGTGCGCCAAGCGCTCGGCGACACGGTGGTCGAGTTGGTCGCGTCGTCGCAAAAGGCGCCGCCGACCGACGCCACGAAGTAGCGGGCGATCGCTAGCGCGCGTCGACCTGCAGTTCGGCGGCGACGATCCGTTGCGCGTGGAGCAGGCGGCCGTCGAGCGACACCGTCGCCACGAACGTGCGGCCGCCGCCGTCGACGCAGCGGATGCGCCATTCCCGCTCGGCGACCGCGTCGGACACGATCTCGCACCGGCGGATGTCGCGGCCGAGCTTCATTGCGGCGCCGAGGACGACAGGCGGAACCTTGGTCGCAGGGAGCGTGTGCGAGCGTTCGAGGATCTCGCCTTCTTCGTTGATCAGCGCGCTGCGGAACGACTCGGAGGCGCCGTCGACGTAGCGACTCTCGACGCGAAATCCCTCGCCGTTGCGGCCCCATTCGCGGCCCAAGAAGACCACCTCGCCGCCGGGCGTCACGGCCTCGATCGTCGCGCGCACCGCCGGGGGCACGCTGCCGGGGGTGATGCCAGCCGCCGCGGTCTCGATCCGGTCCAGCGACAACGTCAGGCGAGCCGGCGTGTCCTCCGGCGCGGTCGCCGCGCTCTCGAAGAATCCGTCGGTCTGGCCAGCGCCGACGCACGCGGTGAGCGTGAGCAGCGCGCATGCGGCCCACGGCGAAGGGCGATGCGGACCAATTGCGCGCGGCCGGACGAGGCGTTCCTGCAGGGGCATGCGGCGATTGTGGAACCGCACCGCCTCGGCCGCAACGTCGCACTGGCAGCGCGGCGCGTCGGACCGGACACTGTTCGGCCCCATGATCGACCAGAGTTTCTCCAAGATCGTCGACGCGCTCGCCCAACGCACCCCGACGCCTGGCGGCGGCGCCGCCGCTGCGATGGCCGCCTGCATGGGCGCCGCCCTGCTGCTGATGGTCGTGCGGTTCTCGCGCGGCAAGAAGGCCACGGCAGAACGCGACGGCGACCTCGCGCGCGTCGAGGGACTGCTGCAGGAGCATTTGCTGCGCCTGATGCCGATGGCCGAGCGCGACTGCGCCTCGTTCGACTTGGTGAGCAAGGCCTATGCGATGCCGAAGGCGACCGAGCAAGACCAGGCGATGCGCAACCGCGCGATCCAGGAGGCGATGATCGGCGCGATGGTGGTGCCCGAGGAGACGCTGTGCATGGTCCGCGACGTCAGCGTCGCGATGGCGGGCGTGATCGACTGCGTCGGCAAGAACATCTGCAGCGACCTCGCGTCGGGCAGCGCATTGCTGGTCGCAGCTGGCGAAGGCGCGCAACTCAATGTGCGCATCAACGCCGCCTACCTTGACGACCGCGAACTCGCGAACGGCGCAGCGATGCGC
>CAIYFF010000304.1 GCA_903925435.1 uncultured Planctomycetota bacterium
CGGCGTGACTGGCGGCAGCTACCAGCAGGAGTTGCCGCGCATCTTCCGATTGGGCGACGTCAAGCTCCAGGGCAAGGTCAACCCAGTCGGAGCCGATGGATGGCAGACGATGGAACTGTCGGTCAAGGACTCGGCAGAGCCTGCGCTTCGCGGCGACACGAAGCGGTTCGTGCAACTGCACGTGCTGCCCCACTGCGGCTACGGCATCGACGGCAAGATCACGATCCGTCGCCGCCTCGACCTCAATGGCGACGCCGCGCGCATCGCCGAGTGCGAAGTGACGACGCAGGCCCGCATCCTTCGCGGCAAGGACCAGAAGGACTACTGCGCCGACTTCGTGCAGCGCGAGACCTACAAGTTCGCCGAGGAACGCGATGGCCAGGATGCGCCGTTCCGCGTCTCGGTGCAGAAGGCCATCGACAAGGGCACTGGGTTCTTGCGCAAGGAACTGTCGAGGCTCAACGACCGCGACATCCGCGCCGAGGGTGACGAAGAGAACCGCAGCTACCACTCGGGACGCCTCGCGCTCGGCCTGCTCGCGCTGATCAAGGGCGGCGTGAAGAAGGACGACAAGGCCCTCGCCGCGGGCATGGACGAGTTGCGCACGCGCAAGCTGATCGACACCTACTCGCTCGGCAACGCGCTGATGGCGCTCGAGGCCTACCACTCAAGCGGCCAGGACTCTGCCGACCTCGCGCAGGGCACGATCGATCGCGCGCGCAGGCGCACGGTGCCGGAGAAGGACAAGCAGCTGATGCAGAAGTGGACCACGCTGCTGCTCGACAACGTCGACACGCGCGTCGACCCGCAATACCTGCTGCGCTTCAACTACGTCCGCGATCGTCGCTTCGACAACTCGGTCAACCAATACGGCTTGCTCGGCCTCTACTCGGCGCACCTCTGTGGCATCGAGACGTCGCCTGCACACTGGGAGGCGGCCGCCAACCATCTCATCACGGCGCAGTGTGAATCGAGCGGAGCGCTGGACCTCGACCTGATGAGCTTCCGCGCGTTGAGCCAGATGAACGCCGACCCCGCCGCCAAGCGCACGGCGTCGATGCTTCCCGTGCGGCCCGCCGGCTGGAGCTACGAAGACCCGAAGTGGCAAGGCGAGAACCAACAGTCCTGGGGCAGCATGACCTGCGCCGGCATCACGGGACTCGCGATCAGCCAAGCCGCGCTGCTCGATCTCGGCCAGAAGCGGATCAAGCTGCAAAACGACGCCGACGCCGTGCGCCACGCGGGCTTTGGCTGGCTCGGCCAGAACCTGTCGCTGCGCTACCACCCCGGCTCGATGGAGCGCCAGCACCACTGGTTCTACTACTACCTCTACGGGCTCGAGCGATGCGCGCTGTTGTCAGGCGTCGCGCGGATCCAAAACCGCGACTGGTACTTCGAGGGTTCGATGGTGCTGATCGGAGCCCAGGACAACGAAGGCAGCTGGCCCGGCGAACTGTGGCCCGATCGCGACATCGAACGCGCCGCGATGGCAGTGCTGTTCTTGAAGCGCGGCACCGCGCCAGTCCTGACCGGCCAGTGACCCACCGCGTGCGCACGATCGCGACGATCGCCCTGCTGCTCTGCGCGACTGCGTGCAGCAGCGCCGCCACGTGGCGCAGCGTCGACCTACAACGCGACTTCGTTCCGTTTGCGTTCGGCGGCGACGGCGCGATCCGCGCCTTGCCACAGGAA
>CAIYFF010000305.1 GCA_903925435.1 uncultured Planctomycetota bacterium
CTCAACGCGCTGCAGACCGCCAACCTGGTCGGCGCCGTGTCGAACCCGACCGCGAACCTCACGGTCTTCGCGCCCAACGATCGCGCGTTCGTGCGCCTCGCGCGCGACCTCGGCTTCACGGGCACGACCGAGGCCGCTGCATGGCAGTTCCTCGTCGGTGCGCTGACGCAGCTCGGCAACGGTGATCCGATCCCGGTGCTGACCAACGTCCTGCTCTACCACGTCGCCGGCGAGCGCATCACCGCGGTTGACGTCGTCATCAAGACGCTGACCGGTGCGCGCATCAACACGCTGCTCACGGGTGCGACGATCCGTCCGTTCTTCCTGCGCCTCGTCGACAACGACCCGGACCTCGCGGATCCGTTCATCACGCTGCCGATCAACCGCCGTGCGAGCAACGGCATCATCCACGGTGTCACGCGCGTGCTGTTGCCGGTCAACCTCCCGTGATCCCGCCGCTGCGCGCTGCAGAGGACCCCTCCGCCCGCTGATCGCGCAGCCGAAGTCGGACAGTTCGCGTTCTGACCGCGCGGCTGTCCCTGTCCGATCGCCTGACGTCTCGCGCGCACACGCGTGACGTCAGGTCCTTATTCGTCGTCGTCTTCGTCGTCCGAAGGCCCGCACGGCATGCCGCCCTTCGGCTTCGTGCCCGCGTCCTTCGCGTGCACATACGTCGGGTCGCCCTTGCGCTTGCCGTTCGCTGCATCGCGGCGCGCGTTGAGCGCTGCCTTCGGCGGATTGGCGGAGATCAAGCACTCCGGCTTGTCGCCGATGAGGTCCTTGCGCCCCGCGTCGAGCAACGCGCGACGAACTTCGAACCAGTTCTCGGGCTTGAAGTACTGCATCAACGCGCGCTGCGTCTCGCGGTCCTTCAGCTTCTTGACCGTCTCGACTGGCTGCATCGTCATCGGGTCGAGCCCGGTCCAATACATGCACGTCGCGATGTCCATCGGCGCGGGGATGAAGTCCTGCACCTGGCGCGGCTTGTAGCCTCGCTGCTTCAAGAACACCGCGAGCTCGATCATCTCGTGCACGCCGGAGCCCGGGTGCGACGCGATGAAGTAGGGGACGAGATACTGCTCCTTGCCCGCGCGCTTGCTCGCCGCCTCGAACTTCTCCGCGAACTCGTCGAACGTCGACGTCGCGGGCTTCTTCATCAGGTTGAGCACCTTCTCGCTCGTGTGCTCGGGCGCGACCTTGAGCTGGCCGCCGACGTGGTGGCGCGCCATGTCCTCGAGGTACTCGCTGTCGAAACGCGCGAGGTCCATGCGGATGCCCGACGCGACGCGCACGGACTTCACGCCCGGCGTCTCGCGCACCTTCTTGAGCAGTTGCTTGGTCGGCCCGTGGTCGACGCCGAGCAACTTGCACACGGTCGGGTGCACGCACGACAAGCGACGGCACCGCGCTTCGACGTCAGGCCGCGAGCACCGCATCTGGTACATGTTCGCCGTCGGCCCGCCGACGTCGCTGATCTGGCCCTTGAAGTCCGGGTCCTGCGTCATCTGCTTCACTTCGCGCAGGATCGACTGCTGGCTGCGGCTCTGGATCGCGCGGCCTTGGTGCATCGTGATCGAGCAGAACGTGCACCCGCCAAAGCAGCC
>CAIYFF010000306.1 GCA_903925435.1 uncultured Planctomycetota bacterium
CATCAACTGCTCGGGGATCGCCGCGCAATTGACAGGAACGAACGGGCCTTTGCTGCGCCGCGACAAATCATGCAGCGAGCGCGCAATGACCTCTTTGCCCGAGCCCGTCTCGCCGCGCAACAACACGGTGTAATCGGCAGACGCATACAGCCTGACGCGCTGCACCATCTCGGCGCACGCGGGGCTTTTCGTCTGCAGCGCGGGATGCGGCGCGCTCTGCGAATTGTCGTTCTGCAACAGGTGTTTGACGAGCACTCGATTGCCGAGCGCAGACGCGAGCATGCGGCTCACGAACGCGACGCGCTGGAGGTCGTCTGCAGTCATCACTGCGCCATCGCGCACGCAGTCCGCATACATGACGCCGAGTTGTTTACCGAGCGCTTGGATCGGCATCGCGACCGCGGCGCTGATGCCCTCGCTGCGAACGCTCTGGAATCTCCGCATGACGGGATCTGCGGCCGCGAGTGGCACATGCACGACGCGCCCCGACTCGCGCACTTGATTGACCACGGATCGACTCACGCGAAACGCGCGCTTGTCGTCCGGCCTCGTTCGATAGAAGGAGTCCTCGCCGGCATCCTGCGCCGACTCCAGCGCTACGTGCACGCGGTCTGCGCCGGTCGCACGCAGGATTGCGCTCATTGCGGCCGCCACCATTTGGTCCGCCTGCTTGAGGCCTTCGAGATGGTCGGCCATCTCCATGAAGGTCTGATACCAGGCGCCAACTGGCGATCCCGGCGCAATCGCGAGCGCTGCTGGGTCCAGCTCTTGCGCGGAGCCATCGCTGTCTTCCGCCAAGAACCGGAGCTTCACGAGCGCCGGCCCCACGTTGAGCACATCGCCATCCAAGAAGTGCTCAAATCGCGCGCCCACGGATCCGGTCGCGCAGCGGACAGGGAACGGCAAGCCGGGCTCGGTTCGCACTCGAAGCCGCCCGTTCAGATCGACCGCCACTTCGAGCACGCGGCCCTGCACTTCGGGCAGGTCGAGCACCACGTCGCATCCTGACTTTGCTCCGCCGAGCCAGAAGGACTCGGCTGCAACGTGCTGTTCACGGAACCCGGCGCGATCGGTGATTTCGAGGAGCACAGCCATGCGGCGGATTCTCGTCGGAACTGGGGTGCTTGGGGAGCCGCGCCGTCGGATTGCCGCCACTGCTGGGCCATGGTGCGCAGCGGACCGCATTGCGACTCCGGCGGACCGCCACGAGGCCCGCTTGGGCTTTCGCTCATTCGACCTACGATGGGCGACCGCACGCAGCGACGCCGCACCGGCACGCAAACTCATCCTGGGCCGTCGCCGCCGTTGCTCCGCCCGAGCCTTAACCCCTGTATGCACACAGACCAAGGAGCTCAAGACGACGACCGCCTGCTGCACTGCAGCCAGGACCGAGTCGTGCTGCTCCACAAGGATGCGGGCACCGGCGTGCTCGAAGTGCACAAGTTGCTGCTGCGCGGCAGCCAGGCGGACGCCGAACGCGAGTCCGCGATCGCGGCGCGCATCCAGCACCTTGGCATCGCACCGCCGCTCGGCGCGGGCACAGACTCGGCGACCGGCCGACCGATCGTGCGGACTCGGCATTGCGCCGGGTTCGACCTGGAGCAACTGGTCCTGACGCATGGCGCGCTGTCTGCGGACCGCGCGTGCCGATTGCTGTTGCCGATCGCGGAGACGCTCGCGGCGATGCACGCATTGCGCGCAGCCGATGCGCCACATGGCATCTGCCACGGCGACGTCAAGCCGAGCAACATGCTGGCGAGCCAAGGAGCCACCCTGCTCCTCGACTTCGAGCACGCGGGACCGGCGCAACAAGGCTGGTGCAGCGGGACCCCGGGCTACGCCGGTCCCGAAGCCATGGCACAAGCTCCGCTGACCCCGGCGTTCGATGTGTATGGCCTCGGTGCGACGCTGTGCTTCTTGCTCACGGGCGCTCCGCCGGATCGACGCATGCGCGCAATCGAGGCGCACGACGAAGAGTTGCGCATGCTGGTTGATGCATGCCTCTCGCCATCGCCGACCGCGCGCCCAGGAGCTGACACCGTCGCAGACGCGCTGCGAGAACTCGCGCAACGCCTGGAGCAGGATGCGTGCGAACCAGCGCGCGATGCGCTGCTCTCCGGCGATCTCGAACTCTGCGCCCGCCTGCTTGCGCCGCTCGTCGACATGCGCGAAGCCGCCGCCATTGGCAGCGCGCTTGCATCCGCTCGTCGCCTGCTCGATCGCGCAACTTGGGCAAAGGACGCGCTCGCTTGCGACCCGCACGCAAAGGCAGCTGTGACCGACGATCCGGATCGCATCACCGCGCAACTCCGTCGCGCGCGCGCGATCGTTGGACGCTTTCCACGCGCCAACGCGCCATGGCAGGCGATCCGCAGCGGCAAGCAAGTGGCGTTGCCGCTTGCGACCCGCGAGTTGGCCACCGTCGCCGAACTTGCCCGCAAGGAGCAGTTCGCTCGCGCTCACAAACTCATCGAGTCGCTGGCTCGCATGTTGGATGAAGCACTGCGGCTCCCCGGACGGCTCGCGCCCGCGCCATCGGAGTCCGCGGCCATGCCCTCGCTGCTGTCGCGCGCGCCGCATGCTCGGCTTCGACAAGAGACGGAGCGCGTCAATGCGATCGAACGCGAGCACGCAGAGCTGTTGACGACGTTGCATGCCGCCGAGGCGGAGTTCGCGCTGGAAGATGCGAGCGCAGTCGTCGAGCGCATCGGCGCCAACTTCGGCGGCGCGTCCGAAGCCGTGGCGCGCCATCGCGACCGACTGCATCGGCTCGCGTTCTACTTGGAGCGCATCTCGCATGCGCGCGACCGGCTCGAACGCCTGTTCTTGCTCGCGCCCAACGAGGATCCGCGCGCGCTGCGCACGCTGCTCGCAGAGTGCGCTGCGGCGGTAAGCCTCTCGCACAGCGGCGCAGAGACCACGGCGGGATCCATCGGCCTTCGCAGCCTGTCGTTGTCGCTCGACAACCTCGACGAGGAGTATCCCGCAGTGCGCGAACGCATCGCCGATGCTCGCGCGAGCCTCACGCGCATGCTCGCTGCGTCGACCGACGAAGCGTGGAGCATCGTCGGCGATGCGTTCGAGACTCTGCAGAAGACGCCGGTGCCCGTGCGGCCCTTGCAGCTACAGCTTGCGCGCCTCGACGCATTGCGCGCGATCGAAGCGCTCGTCGATCGGCCGCAGCGCGCGCGCACAGCGCTCCTCGATCGCATCGAGTCGCTGCGGTTGCGCATCGAACAGGCGCAGGCTGCGCGCGATCGGCTTGCGCGCGGCGCCGAGGAAGCGATGGCGCGCGGCCACTGGACGACGGGCTTGTTCGACATGGAACGCGCGGCCCAACACGCCACCGACGACGACGCGCAACACGACCTGCAGTCCGAGGCGCTGCGCAAACGACTGGTCGAGGCGCGGCGACGCAAACAGGACCTCGAAGACACACAGCGACGCACTCACGAACTGCAGGCTCGCTACGCGGCGCTCGAAGACGATCCGCAGAGTTCTGCAGACGATCGACTGCAAAGCCTGCGCGAGTTGCGCGAGTGCCTGGCGTTCTTGGCCGCGAACTCGCAGAAGGAGCGCTCGCTGCTCTATGCGAGAGACCTTCGCGACGCCGACTTGCGCATCGCGGAGGAGCAAGCGCACCAACACGAAGCCGAAGCCGACCGCGCGGACTCACCCGAACGCGCGCTGCAGATCGCCGAGCGCGCGATGCGCGACCTCGAGGCCGCGCGCGATGCGTTCTCGGACGCAGCCGAGGTGCCCGGCCGACTTCGCCGCCTGCTCGAGCACTGGCAACTGCGCCATGCAGCGTTCGCGCGGGCGCGCGACGAGCAGCAAGCACGGCAGCGGCGCAGTTCGATGCGGCGGCGATTCGTCGTGGCCATCAGCGCCGCGGCGATCGCAGTCATAGCAATCTTGATCGGCTCGTCGATCTCGACCGACGCACACGCAGCGACGTCGCTCGCGACTCTGGCAACACAAGAACCGGAGACTCTGCGCGACGCGGCGCGGGATCTGGCTCAGGCGATCCTCGAGATCGAGCAGGGCCCAGGCGACGCAATCGAGTCTATGCAGCAAGCCGAGGCTGCGATCGCGCGCGCCTTGTCGCTCACGCCGAATCTCGACGCATTCGCGGCCACGGCATTCGATCACTTCGTCACGACAGCGACAGCGAACACAGCGACGGCGCAGCGAGCAGAACTCGCGACGTTGGCCGCGGCAGCCAGGATTCGCCTCCGCCTACCGCCGCCGCGCTGAGTCTGTTGCGCATTCCGCCGGATGCGACTGCGCACCGATGCTCGCGGCAGTGCGACCAGGATGCGTAGGGGATCGCCTCAGCCTGCGAAGTACGAATCTGCCTGCGCTGCCATCCGCCCGATGTTGGATCGGGCGCCTTTGCGCACAGAGCAACCATGTCGCACGCCGCACACGGAACGTCCTCGGATCCTCGCCGTCCGCACTTCCACGACCCGCAGCATGACGAGCTGCTTGCACGGTGGCGCGCCGACCGTGATGCGAAGAACAAAGCCGCATTCCGGCTCGGAGCATGGAGCCTGCTCGCGTTCGTCGTTTGTGGCGGCGCAATCGGGGCGCTGTGGATGGGCGAAGTCGAATCACGCCGCGTAGCGCACGAGACGATGGTGGCAGAACAGGCCGCGGTTCGCGCCGAGCTGCTGCCTGCTGAGCCGCTGACTCCCATTGCTGCGGCAGCGCTGCTGCGCCGCATCGACGGCGAACGCGCGCGATGGGAACACCACCCAGACCGCGCCGCCATCGAGCGCATGGCGGAGTCCGCGCGCGGCATCGTGGAGGCAGATGTCCGCCAGCGACACGTCCGCGAAACGCTCGACGCATCCGAACGCCAACTCGACGCGGGCATCGTCGCGATGGACCTATGGCGAAGCATGCATGAGAAGCTCCGCGGCATTGCGCATGACTCGGGACCTGATGTCGCAGAGCGGCTCGCGCGCCTTGAAGAACGAGCGGACGCGGGCTGGTTTAATGCTCTGCTCGCACATGCGGCATCGAGCGACGCCGCGACGGCGCTCGACGATCTCACCGCCGCTTCGGACCTTGCGAGCTGCAATCTCGCGCACGGGGCGCACGACCGAGTTCGAGAGCAAGGTTGGCGCATGCGGGTGCAGACCCTCACTCCGCGCTTCGACGCCGCATTCCTCGCGGCGACCACGACAGCGTCGATCGACGCGGCGCCGTGGCCCGATGTCTTGCCTGGCACGCAGGACTGCGATTGGATGCCCAACCGCGGCTCCGAGATCACGAAGCAACTGGATCACGACGCCTTGCTGCTGCGCTGCGCCGATGGGCCGCATGCGCATCCGGCGATCGTCAGCTGCAAGCGGCCCGACTGGTATGCGGCGCATGGCTCGCTGCAA
>CAIYFF010000307.1 GCA_903925435.1 uncultured Planctomycetota bacterium
CAGGCCCTCCTCCCCGAGGACAAGTTCGCCTTCTACGAGTCCGTGCGCGATTTCTCCGACTCGGAGATCGCCCCCCACCTCCTCGACTGGGAACGCCAGCACGTGCTCGTGCCGGATTCCTGCATCAAGGCGATGGGCGACTTGGGCCTCTTCGGCCTGCCGATCCAGGAGCAATACGGCGGCCAAGGCGGCGACCACACGGACCTCGTGCTGATGGGCCTCGCGATCGCCTACCACAGCCAGTCGGTCGCGATCACGCCGGGCGCCGCCGTGTCGCTGGGTGCAAAGCCCCTGCAGCTGTGCGGCACCGAGGCGCAGAAGAAGGCGCACCTGCCCGACCTCGCCGCCGGCAAGCGCATGTTTGTGTTCGGCTTGTCCGAACCCGGCCGCGGCAGCGACGCCGCCAACCCCGAGGTCACCGCCACGAAGAAGGGCGACCACTGGGTGATCCGCGGCGAGAAGTGCTGGTCGACCAACGCCCGCTGGGCGAGCCACATCGTCGTCCATGCGCTCACCGACCAGAACGGCAAGAACGGTCGCCGCTCGACGTGCTTCATCGTTCCGATGGACGCAAAGGGCGTGCACTACCAGGAGATGAAGGGCAAGAAGGTCTGGGAGCAGTCCTCGACCGGCTCGGTCATGTTCGACAACGTCGAGGTGCCGCACGACGCGATCCTTGGCGCCGAGAACGATGGCTTCAAGGTGATGGTCACCACGCTCAATGGCGGCCGCCTGTTCATCGCCGGCCTCGCGCTCGGCTCGCTCGCGTTCGCGCTCGACAAGTGCCGCGTCTACGCCGAGGAACGCACGCAGTTCGACAACCTGCCGATCGGCCGCTTCCAGCGCGTGCAGGACGTGATCGTCGACATGGACATCGCGCTCGAGCGCAACCTCACGTGGCTCATGCACTGCTGCAAGCAGTTCGAGGCGGGCACGCTGAGCCGCGAGCAAGCAGCGAAGGTCAAGGTCGACAGCAGCCGCGTCGCGAGCGACCTGCTCACGCTGGCGATGGAGATCTGCGGCGGCGTCTCGTGCTTCGACGAGTTCGGCCTGATCCGCCACCACAACGACCTGTTCGTGACGCGCGTCGGCGAAGGCAGCAACTTCGCGCTCAAGGACCTCATCGTGCGCCCGCTGCGCCAAGCCTGAACGACTAACGAAGGAGACATCGACATGGGCCGCCAATGGTTGCACAGCAAGAAGGAAGTCACCGCCAACCGCCGCGCCAAGATCACGACGAAGCTCGTCCGTGAAATCACGGTCGCGGCCAAGATGGGCGTGCCGGACCCCGAGATGAACCCGCGCCTTGCGCTCGCCGTCGAAGCGGCGCGCAAGCAGTCGGTGTCCAACGACACGATCACGCGCGCGATCAAGAAGGGCTCGGGCCAGGGCGACGACGCCGTCAACTACGAGCTCGTCACCTACGAAGGCATGGCGCCACACAACGTGCCGGTCATCGTCGAGTGCATGACCGACAACCGAAACCGCACCGCGCCCGAGATCCGGTCGCTGTGGCGCGACGGGCAGTTCGGCAGCAAGGTCACGTTCTTGTTCGACCGCCGCGGCATCATCGAAGCCGTGCTCGAGAAGGAAGGCGTCGACCGCGAAGAAGCCGCCATCGAAGCAGGCGCGCAGGACGTGGAAGAACTCGAGAACACGCCGGAGGAGCAGACGGGCGCGCGCTTCTTCACCGAAGTGACCGACCTCTACCAGGTGTCGGACGCGCTCAAGAAGGCCGGCTGGTCCGTGAGCACCGCAGAACTCGGCTACGTCGCAAAGGACAAGGTCCAACTCGACGCGAAGGGCCGCGAGTCCGTCGAAGGCTTCTTGGAACGCATCGACGACAACGACGACGTGCACCGCGTCTACGCGGCGCTCTGATCTCCATGATCGCCGCCGGCAGCAGCGACCTCTTGCTGCGCGTGCTGCCACAGCTCGTGCTGCTGCTGCTGATCGCGCGCCTCGGCGGCGCGGCGATGCGCCACATCGGCCAGCCGCGCGTGGTCGGCGAGATCGCGGCGGGCCTGCTGCTCGGCCCATCGCTCTTCGGTGCGCTGTGGCCAGACGGCTTCGCCGCGGTGTTCGGCGATGTTGGCCCTTCGAGTCCGCTCGCGCTGCTCGGGCAATTGGGGCTCGTGTTCCTCACGCTGCTGATGGGCATGGAGTTCGAGTTCGCGCACCTTCGCACGACAGCGAAGACCGCGGTCGCGGTGGCGCTCGGCGGCATCGCGCTGCCGTTCACGATCGGGACGCCGCTCGCGTGGATGCTGCACGAACAACTCGCGCTCGATGTGCCGCTGCCCGGCATGGCGCTGTTCTTGTCGACGGCGCTGTCGATCACATCGATCCCGGTGCTCGGCAGCATCTTGCTCGAGCACGGCCTCACACGAACGCGCTTCGGCGTCGTCGCGATCACCGCGGCGGGACTCGACGACGCGCTCGGCTGGATCCTGCTCGCGACGGTGTCGGCGATCGTCGCCGGCGGCGGCGCGATGGACCGTTGCGCAATGATGCTCGGTGCCACCGCGGCCTTCGTTGCCGCAGCTCTGCTCGTCGTGCGCCCGCTGCTCGTGCGCTTCGTCGCGCGCCCGGTCGCCGCAGGCGAGCCGCTGTCCCTCGGCGGCTTCTCGCTCGTGCTCGGCGCGACGCTTCTGTGCGCATACGCGACGGAGCGCATCGGCGTGTTCGCGCTGTTCGGCTCGTTCGTGCTCGGCGCGTCGCTGTGGAACGAGACCGCACTGCGAGAAGCGCTCAAGCAAAAGCTCGCGCCGGTCGTCGACGCGCTGTTTTTGCCCGTGTTCTTCGCGCTCACCGGACTTCGCACGGACATCGGCAACCTCGACACCGCGACCGAGTGGCTGCTGTGCGGAGTCGTGTTCTTCGCTGCTTGCGTCGGCAAGATCGTCGGCTGCGCTGGCGCCGCCCGACTGTTCGGCGTGCCGACGCGCGAAAGCCTCTGCATCGGCGTGCTGATGAACACGCGCGCTTTGATGGGCCTCGTCGCGATCGAAGTCGGTCGCTCGATCGGCGTGATCGACGGCGCCGTCTACACGATGCTCGTGCTCATGGCGATCGGCACGACGCTGATGACCACGCCGCTGCTGCGCAAACTGGCCCCAGAACCGCGTGCCGCAGCATCCTCGACACAGCCGCGCTTGTAGCCGCCTTCCGGGCGGCAATGATGTCGCACCGCAAAGGAGATCCCCCATGCGTCTACATCTGCGCGCGTTCGTGCCCTTGTTGCTCGTTTCCCTCGCCTCCTGTGGTGGCGGTGGCGGCGGCAGCGCTTCGTCTGTTTCGAGTCTGTCCGGCGAACTCACGCTGCCGGTCGTCGCGCGCATCGCATCGACGCGCGCCCTTGCGATGGCGACGCAACCGATGATCGCAGGCGAAGTGGTCGTGTGGATCGAGGAGGAGAACGCGCCGCCCGACCTCTCGGCACAAGGGCTCGACCTTCTGCGCTACAGCGGCGGTCCGATCGCGGTCTACGGCGCGCGCGCGGCAGCAACGCGGCGCACGATCGAAGCTGGCGCTGCGACTGCGGACAGTGCGGAGTTCGCTACTGCGCAGGCTGCGCTCGCCGCGGCGACTGCGAAAGGCGTCGGCGCAGCGGATCCCAACTACCGATTCGCGCACACGGGCATGCCGACGAGCCCAGCGCCACTCGCGTCGAACGACACCTACCTCTCGCTGATGTGGCACCTCGACATGGTCCACTCGCAGCAGGCGTGGTCGACCACGCAAGGCACTTCGAGCACGATCGTCGCCGTCATCGACACGGGCATTCGCGCTGCGCACCCTGACTTCGACGCCACGCGCTTCGTGCAGGGCTACGACATGATCAGCAGCGCCGTGAGCGCAGGCGACGGCAACGGCCGCGACGCGGATCCCAACGACGTCGGCGACGGCAACGGGCTGCAGCCGAGTTCGTTCCACGGCACGCACGTGGCCGGAACGATCGGCGCGCGCACCAACAACACAGCAGGCATCGCCGGCCTCGATTGGAACTGCAAGTTGATGATCCTGCGTGCGCTCGGCCTCGGCGGCAGCGGATCGCTCGCCGACATCGCCGACTGCATCCTGTTCGCCGCGCGCCTCAGCAACGGCTCCGGCCAACTGCCCGCGCAACGCGCGGACATCGTCAACATGAGCCTCGGCGGTCCTGGCTCCAGCACGGTGCTGACCAACGCGTGCAACGCCGCGAACACTGCTGGCTGCTTGTTGGTCGCTGCCGCGGGCAACGACAACACCGCGACCGCGGGCACGCCCGCGTCGATCCCCGTCGTGCTGTCGGTCGGCGCCGTCGACATCAACCGCGGGCGCGCGCCGTACTCCAACTTCAGCGACACGATCGACATCTGGGCTCCAGGTGGCAACTCCGCCGTCGATCGCAACGGCGATGGCTACGGCGACGGCGTGCTGTCGACGATGGCGACGGACCAAGGCACGTTCACCTATTCGTTCTTGCAGGGCACTTCGATGGCGAGCCCGCATGTCGCCGGCATCGCTGCGCTCGTGAAGGCCGCGAACCCGACCTACACGAATGCGCAAATCCGCACCGCGCTGACCAGCACGACGCAAGCTGGCGTGTCGTTGCCAAACAGTGGCACGGTCATCGACGCGCAAGCGGCAGTGCAATTGGCGAGCGGAAGCACGAGCGCGCAGCCGCTGCTCGTGGCGATCCCAACGGCGCTCGACTTTGGCACGACGCTCTCGACCTCGACCGTCGACGTCGAGAACCGCGGCGGCGGAACGGTGCAGTTCAGCGCTGCATCCGAGGCCCCCAATGCGCCGTGGCTCTCGGTCGCGTCCACGCCAAACAATCCGCCTTCGAACATCGACGCGAATCGATTCACCTTCACCGTCGACCGCGGCCAACTGCAGGCCGGATCCAACCGCACGGTCGTCACGCTGCAATACCTCCGCGTCGGCGGTGGGACGTTCACGGCAGACGTGGAAGTGCTCGCGCAGACCCAAGCGCCGCAAACGCCGACCGACACGGTCTACGTGCTCGCAGTCGATCCAGTGACCTTCAACACGATCGCGCAGGCCGTGGCGACCTCGGCAGGCAACCACGCGTGGTCGATGCCCGACATCCCAACGGGCGACTACCTCATCGCCGCAGGCACCGACCGCAACAACGACACGTTCATCAACGACGACGGCGAACTGTTCGGCATGTGGCCGTTGCTCGATTCGCCGCTCGAACTCTCGGTGCCGACTGGCACGAGCGTCACCGGACTCGACTTCCCGCTCGAAGAACTCGGCGCATCGCCACTCAGCACGAACTCATTCGCGCGTCGCCCCATGCGCCGGCGTTCGACCGACAACGCATCGCCACCAGTGGTCGCAGTCCCGCTGCCCACGGTCGTGCGCGAGGGAGTTCGCTGATGCGCGCCGCACCGCTGTGGGCGCTCGCCGCATGCGCTGCGCATGCAGTCTTCGCAGGTTGCAGCTCGCAAGGGAACGAGTCCCCCGCAAGCGCAAACAGCGAAGCCGAGGCTCCCGTCGACCTCCCGCCGATCCACGCGTCGTTCCTTGCGGACGGCTCGCTGCGCATCGTGCTCACGGTTCCGACCGGTGGACATGCCTTTGCGGTGACGTCGGTCGAGAGCAACGGCACAACGGCCAAGGTCGTCTGCGCGCACACCGCGCCGCCAACGGACGCGATCGTCACTCAAGTCGTCACCGAGCACGCTGCGCTCGTCGAAGCGCAGCGCATTCCCGCGGACGCGCAGGAGGTCACGATCTTCTTGTCGACGAAGGGCCGCGACGGCAACACGTTGCTGCACGAGAGCTGCAAGGTCGCGCGCTGACGTCGCGCGCGGCTTACTGGATCTCGACCGGTCCGGTGCCCATGCGCAGCAAGTCGAACCCAGCCTCGACGCCGAACTCGCGCGCAAACACCTTGCCGACGTGCTCCGCCACGCGCGTGCCGATGCCGGGCTCGATCAGCGCGATCGCGCAACCGCCGAAGCCAGCGCCGGTGAGCCGCGCGCCGAACACGCCCTTCTGCGAACGCGCCGCGTCCGTGATCACGTCGAGTTCGCGACAACTCACTTCGTAGTCGATCGCCGTCGATCGGTGGCTCGCGTCGAGTTGGCGGCCGAGCTCCGCATAGTTGCCCGCGCGCAACGCATCGACGCCGGTTGCGATGCGCGTCATCTCGGTCACCACATGGCGAGCGCGCTTCATCAGCGTCTCGTCCATCGCCATGCTCGCCGCTTCGAGATCCGCAACCGTGTAGCTCGCGAGGTGCGGCAGGTCGCGGACGTGATTGCGCAGTGCCTCGTGCGCCGACGCGCATTGCGCGACGCGGTCGTTGAAGTGCGTCTTCGACAGGCTGCGCGGCTTCTTGGTGTCCATCACGAGCACTTCGCAGCGCGTGCCGTCGAACGGCACATGCTCGAAGCGCGGCCCCGCGCAGTGCAGCCACAGCACGTGGCCTGGCTTTGCGAGCGCCGACGCAAACTGGTCCATGATGCCGCAGCGCAGTCCGACGTAGCCGTTCTCAGCGCGGTGCGCGAGCAACGCGAGTTGCTGGCGGTCGTAGCCCGTCTTGTAGAACGCGTCGAACGCGAGCGCCGTGACGACTTCGATCGCCGCCGACGACGACAAGCCGGACGCCATCGGCAAGTCGCCGCCGTAGACGAGGTCGAAGCCGCGCGCGCGACCCGTTCGCGAACGGAATCCGTGCCAGACACCGAGCGGATAGTTGCTCCACCCAAACGACGGCTCGCCGCGCGGCGGCACCTTGCCCGCCGTGGTCTCGTGCACGCTCTTTTGGTCGAGGCTGATGAGGCGGATGCGATCGTCGTCGCGCATCGTCGCCGCCAGATAGACGCCGCGGTCCACTGCCATCGGCAGCACGTCGCCGCCGTTGTAGTCGAGGTGCGCGCCGACGAGGTTGATGCGACCCGGCGCGAAGAACATGCGCGCGGGCTGGGCCCCGAACTCGCGGAGGAATCGTGCTCGAATCGCGTCGAGCAGGCGCTGTCGTTCGGTTCCAGTCATTCGTTACGCGTGAAGCGGTCGATCCTATAGCCTGCCCGACTCGCGCACCAAGCATCGCCCCACATGCCCGCCCGCACCGCACCTGCACTCGTCTTCGCCATCGCAACGCTCGCATTCGCAGCTCCGCACGCTCGCGCGCAGGGCGACGCAGCGACGCCGTCCGCTCCGACCACGCAAGAATCGCAGCAACAGCCCACGCCGTCGCCTGCGCCGCGGTTCGTGCAACTGCGCTACCCGCAGGACAAGGAGACCGTCATCGCGATCGCGGATGGCACGCCGATTTGGCTTCAGCAACTCATCGAGCACATCGACGCGCGGCACTACCCGGGGTTCTTGAAGTTGATGGCGGGCGAGAACGGCGACGGCTCACCCGATGGCCGCCGCATCCTGGAGTCGGACTTGATCGCGCCGTGGGTTCGTCAGTTTGCCGACATCAAGGCGCTCGAGGCCGAAGCACGAGCACGCGGCGCGATCGACCAGGAGAAGGTCGAGGCATCGCTGTCCGCCGCGCTCAAGAAGTCGTTCGAGGAATACCTGAAGGCCTACACCGAGGACCTGCAGCAACGCGGGCTCCCGACTGAGCTGTCGCAGAAGCGCGTCGATCGCTTGTTGACCGACTTCCAGTTCCGCTTCGGTTTGTCGTGCGAACTGCAGGGTTGGCTCGACTACCTGCAACCCGAAGAGGACTGGAGCAACGCGCGCCTCAACGACTTCTTCCAGAACAACCCGCGCTACTTCGGCGGCGGCGTCACGATCCAGCACATCCTCGTGCAGAACCGCGACCCCGGCACCGGCATCCTGCTGCAGGAGAAGGAGCGCATCGCCGCTGCCGCGCGCCTTTCCGAAGCGCAGAAGCGACTGCTCAAGGACGGCTCCAACTTCGGCGAGATCGCCAAGCTGCTCAGCGACGACACGCGCAGCGCCAAGGATGGCGGCAAGTTCGAGAACGTCGAGCGCTTCGACCAGCGCATGCCGACCGTGATCTGCCGCGCGGGCTGGCAACTGAAGGACGGCGAGATCAGCGGCGTCGTCGAGTCGCAATACGGTTGGCACATCGTCCGCCGCATCGAACACGTGCAGCGCATGTTCATGCTGTTCACCGACGCGACCGTGCCGATGGTCAAGATCATGCTGCAGCGCGAGCTGCAGGAAGACCTGCTGTTCGCCACGCGCAAGAAGCGCATGGTCGAGCTCAAGCTGTGATGACGACTGCGTGCGTCAGAGCCAGTAGCGATAGACGAGCAGCCACAGCGGATTGAGCACGGTGACGAGCGCCGCGCGCCAGCGGTAGGCCACCTTCTTCGTCTTGTGCCGAAACACCTGCGCGCCAAGTTGCGCACCGACGCAACCACACAGCCAGGTGACCAGCAGAAGCGTGGACTCGCGCACGCGACGACCGCCGCGGCCCGCGCGCCACTTGTCCCAACCAAACAAAGCGAACGCGAACGCGTTGATCGCAACAATCGGCCAGAACACCCACCAAGGCATGGCGCGGGATCATGGCGGCTCGCCGCGCGCCGCTGAAGCCACGGCACGCTGCGTTGGCGAAATCCGCGCGCGCATCGCTACGCTCGCCCGCCCCCATGACTTCGCCGGTCACCGCCGCTGACATCGAACTCGCCGCCGCCGCGATCCTCGGCCACGTCGTCCGCACGCCGCTCGTCCCGGCGCCGCGCTTGTCGGCGCAGTACGGCTGCGAGGTGCGGCTCAAGCTGGAGAACCTGCACAACACCGGCTCCTTCAAGGACCGCGGCGCTTGCTACAAGCTGCAGAGCCTCAAGAAGGCGGGCGTGCCTGGCGTCGTCGCCGCGTCGGCAGGCAACCACGCGCAAGGCGTCGCATGGCATGCGACCAAGCAAGGGCTGCCCGCGACGATCGTGATGCCGCAGGCGACCCCGTTCTCCAAGGTCGAACGCACCGAGGCCTACGGCGCAAAGGTGTTGCTGCACGGCGAGTCGCTCGCGGAGTCGCAGGACAAGGCGCACGAGATCGCGACGAAGGAGGGCTTCACGTTCGTGCCGCCCTACGACGACGCGCTCATCATCGCGGGCCA
>CAIYFF010000308.1 GCA_903925435.1 uncultured Planctomycetota bacterium
GAGGCTACCGCCATTCTTGTCGACGATGCACAGGCACATTGCGCCTGATGCGTTGTCTTCTGGCATTTGCAGTCCTGGCCGTCGCTGCGGCGGGGCAGTCGACGTGGATTGTGGACAAACTCAGGCGACCAGGTTACCAGTTCGATGACCTGCCGGCGGCGATCGCAGCTGCAACACCAGGGGACACACTGTTTCTGCGGGCGACATCGTCGCGTGTGGACGATGCCGATACCTACACGGCGGCCACAATCCAAGGCAAGGGCGTTTCCATAGTAGGTGAAGTTGGATCTGGACTACCGCCGGTACGTGTAGTCGGGGCCTGGAGCATTACTGCTGTACCTACGGGGCAAGCCGTGATCCTGAGGCGCCTGGAGTTGGACGGAAGTTCGTGGACATTTGCCAGGGGCTTGCCTTTTGGGTTTGCGGCAAGTCAGTGCGCGGGAGCTCTGGTCTGGGAGCAAGTGCAGGTTCTTCCGAACTGGCAGGATCCATTCAGCCAAGTCATCACAGGCAATCGATTCATCGACTGCCGCCTGATCGTTTTGCGCAACTGCTCGATCGACCGAGGAGACATCCGGTGGATCTTCCTCCGGAGCAAGGTGATGATGAGCAACACGGTCTTCGTGCAGTCTCATCCCCTGGCTTCTGCACTGAACGGCGCGCTCTCAGACACGATGGTCCTCGATGCCTCGGAGCTCTGTGCCGCCTCCAGCGTTATCGAGGGTAGCAATGGGGTTTCTGGTTTTCTGAGCGTGAAGTATGCGATCGGATTGTATTCGCGGTCGACCGTCACGCTCTCCGCGGGGTCCAGGTTGCGAGGTGGCATCAATTCGAATGGGACCACTCATTGGACCAGGGACTACAGTCTCACTCTGACTCCGCCGGAGCCATCTGAGCTCCGCTACGACCCCTCCGTCCAGCTCATCGGCGGCCAAGGCCAAGCAGGCATGATCGAGATCCAGGAACTGCAAACCGGTCTGCAGACCGTGGAGTCCCCGGGCCAGATCACGGTTGTCCAGCACACTCCGCCTTCGGCTCCGACCTTCCTCCTGATGGGATCGCTCCAGACTACTCCCTGGACGCATATCATTGGTCCCGTCTACATCGACGTGACCAACGTGTGGAGCGACCTGCAGATCGCACCGGCATCTGGGGTCCTCAGTCGGACGTTTTCGATCCCTCCGACGATTCCAGTCGGCCAGTGGGCCGGCATCCAGGCCTTTGCGCTCGACAGCACTGGAAGGCTGATGACATCAAACGTCAGCACGGTGGGGGTGTGGTGAGAATTGGGTTCGGGGACTGGGCGGAGCGCGAGTTCGAACCGGGCACATGGGGTCAGCGCGGCGTCTTCCCAATAGGAGAACTCGTGCGTCTTGTTGTCGGCGACCGCGTAGGCGACGGCGTCGATGTCGGAGCCGTCGAACCACCATACGGGGACCTCCATGAGCCCGAGAAGCTGCGCGGCCTTGAGGCGCGTGTTGCCGGCGACCACTTCGCCGGTGCGGCGCGCGACGACGGGCTGCTGCCAGCCGAAGCGCCGCAGGCTCGCGGCGACGTGCGGGACCGAGGCGTCGTTCTGACGCGGGTTGGAGGGGGAGCAGAAGAGGCGGGAGGTCGGGACGAACTCGACCGCCGGCACAGGCGGCTGCGGCATCGGAACTCTAGGCGGAAGTTATTGAGCCGCTTGGAGTTCTCGGCTTGGAGCGGGGCTCGGGGCGCGTGCCGTATGGCAGAATGCCGGTGCCGGTGCATTGACGGTGGAGGTGCGGCGATCGGGCGGACGTCGTCGGGAAGGCGACTTCGCCCGCGCGATGTAGCCGCCACAAGCGGCCGGTCGGGCTCGCGTCGCTTCGAACCTTCACGCGAATCTGAAGCAGAGGCGAGTCGGCTTCAACCGACGAGGCGAAGCGCGGTTGCTGCTGTGAGTGGCTCGCCGTCGGGCACTCGCTTCGGAAATCCGTGAAGCGACGCGTTGCGTCGGGGCTTCGGACTTGCTCTAAGAGCGGCGGTCGGGCTTCGCGGAGGCTCGACGAACACGCCAAGGGAAACAATGGGCACCGCGCGCGGTCTCGGCATCAAGACCTTTACCGACTGGGATGGTCCCAGGCAGGAGGATGGTCCATGGCGGAGTGCGCCGGGCGACGGTGTCGGAGACTCTGACTGATCTGGTCCTCGTCGTCAGCGGAGACCCCGCAGTCCTACACCAGCCGCGTTTCTGAAGGAGAGCAGAGAGAAGATGGCATCACCAACAGTGACAATCCCTGGTCGGCGCATCAGCCACCAGGAGACGTTCTACACAGACTGGATGAGTCGCGGCGGAGACTGCGCGGTGCTGCGAGCCCAGGCGTTGTACAAGTCGAGCACGACCGGCTCGATCTACATCAGTCTGGAGACGCGCAGCTTAGAGGACACGTCCGCCACATCCATGGACACCTTCTACCCGAGCAGCGCCCCGAAGCTGCTTAAGCTCGATGCAGTGGGCGTCAAGACGGCCATCTACCTCGCGACCACGGGAAGCAACTCGCCCGCGCGAGGCTGCAAGGAGCAGGTCCGCTGCAAGGTGACGTTCACGAGCGGGTCTGCGGGTGACTACTACGTCCTCAGGATCTTCCCGCTGATCTACTTCGATAACTGCATGCCTGCCTAGGAGATGCCGCACATGTGGATGAACACGCAGATCGTTGCTCTCGACACCAACATCAACATCTACTACAGCCCATGGCTCTCGCGCGGTGCCGACAATGCAGTCTTCATGGCGGAGATC
>CAIYFF010000309.1 GCA_903925435.1 uncultured Planctomycetota bacterium
CACCCCGATCAACGACTTCGAGCTGTCGGTGCGCTCGCGCAACTGCCTCGCGAAGATGAACATCCGCACCCTCGGCGACCTCGTGAAGAAGACCGAGGCGGAGCTGCTGAGCTACAAGAACTTCGGCGAGACGTCGCTCGCGGAGATCAAGGAGATCCTCAAGAACAAGGGACTCCACCTCGGCATGACCTCGGACGAGCTGATGAGCCGCGACCTCGGCGAAGCCGTCGAGATTCCGGACGACGTCGAAGAGGTTCCGGATCCCCAGAGCCCGGATCCTTCGCGCCGCCCGATCAGCGAATTGGACCTGTCGGTCCGCAGCCGCCGCATCGTCGACCTGCTGAAGATTCGCACGATCGGCGATCTGTCGATCAAGACCGAGGCAGAGCTGCTCGCATGCCCGAACTTCGGCCAGACCTCGCTCAACGAGATCAAGACGAAGCTCGACGAGCTCGGCCTTTCGCTGCGCGGCTGAGCCGCGCAGCCTGAACGGACGGCATGTACGACCACTTGGTCGGCGACGTCGTCGAGAAGCTCGGCTCGCGCGCGGTGCTCTCCGTGCGCGACGTGGGTTACGAGGTCAAGGTCTCGCTGACGACTGCAAGCCAGCTGACCATTGGAGCTCGCTCGACGCTCTACACGATCCTGCATGTCGTCGACGGCATGCCGTCGTTGCTCGGATTTGCGACGCGCAGCGAGCGAGAACTCGCGCGCAAGTTGCTCAGCATCAGCGGAGTTGGCCCGAGCATCGCGCTGTCGATCTTGAGCCACTACTCGGCGGAAGAGGCCGTCGACGCGATCGCAACCAGCGACGCAGCGGCGCTCAAGAAGGTGAAAGGCGTGGGCCAGAAGACGGCAGAACGACTTTGCCTCGAACTGCGCGACAGCATCCGCAAGCTGGATATCGCGCCCATGGGATCCAAGTCTCATCCCTTGCCCAAGGCACAAGACGAAGACGCAGCTCTCGCGCTACAGACCCTCGGCTACTCGGAGAAGGAAGCGAGGGAGAAGCTCGCAAAGATCCGCGAGAAGCGCCCCGAACTCGCGGTCGCAGCGACCGAGGATCTCGTCAAGGCCGTGCTGCAGATGTGACCGACACGGTCTCGCCGCCGCGATCGCGGCGCGTCAGCAACACCAGTAGCAACTGCACGTCTGCGGGCCGCACGCCAGGAATGCGCGAAGCCTCACCCAGCGTCAGCGGTCGACGCGCGAGCAGTCGAGTCCGCGCTTCGTTGCAGAGCCCCGTCACCGCTGCGTAGTCGAAATCGGCAGGGAACGGCTTTCCTTCCATCCGGCGCAGTCGATCGACCTCCATCTGCTGGCGCGAGATGTAGCCCTCGTACTTCACCTCTGCTTCGAGTTCTGCGAGATCCGCCGCATCGAGCGAAAGCGGCTGGAGCAGGGGCTCGCCCGCCAACAGCTCATCGGCGAACACCTCGGGCCTGCGCAACCACTCCGTCAACGTGCGCCCCTCCCGGCGATGCGTGTCGAGAATCGTTCGCGCCGCGCGGATGCGCGCTTCCTTGCGCCGCACGATGTCCGCGAACTCCGTCGGCAGCAATCCGAGCTGCTCCGCCAGCGGCGTGAGCCTTCGGTCCGCGTTGTCGCTGCGCAGCAGGAGCCGAAACTCTGCGCGACTCGTGAACATCCGGTATGGCTCCGTCGGGTTCACCCGGCACAGATCGTCGACCATCACGCCGAGATATGCAGTGGCGCGATCGAGCACGAACGAGCCTTCGCCTCGCACGTAGCGCGCTGCGTTGATGCCGGCCATGAGTCCCTGGCCAGCGGCCTCCTCGTATCCGCTCGTGCCGTTGATCTGCCCCGCAGCGAACAGCCCCGCGACGCCTGCTATCTGCAAGTCGCCGCGCAGTTGGTCAGTGCAGAGGAAGTCGTACTCCACTGCGTAGCCCGGGCGCAGCAAGACTGCGTCCTCGAGGCCTGGGATCGTGCGCACGAACTCCTGCTGCACTTCTTGCGGCAAGCTCGTCGAGATCCCGTTCGGATACACGTCGCTGCTGTCCACTCCCTCCGGTTCGAGGAAGACCTGATGGCCTTCCTGCTCTGGAAAGCGCACGACCTTGTCCTCGACGCTCGGGCAGTAACGCGGCCCTTGGCCTTGGATGCGCCCCTGCACCATCGGCGATCGGTGTGCGTGCGCACGGATGCGGTCATGCGTCGCTTGCGTCGTGCGCGTGATCCAGCAAGACACCTGCGGCATCTCGATGGACTTGGTGCGGAACGAAAACGGCTGCGGCGGATCGTCGCCGCGCTGCTCTTCGCACTTGCCGAAATCGATCGACGACTTGTCGAGGCGCGGCGGCGTTCCGGTCTTGAGTCGACCGAGTCGCAATCCGAGCGACGAGAGCGAACGCGACATCTGGGACGCAGCGCGTTCGTCGTAGCGCCCCCCGGGAGCTTCCCACTCGCCTGCGAACAACTTGCCGCCCAAGAACGTGCCGGTCGTGAGGATCACGGCGCCCGCACGCAACGTGCGTCCATCCGCGAGTTGAACGCCAATCGCCCTGCGGTCGGATCCAACGCCCTCGCACAGCAAGTCCACCGCTTCGCCCGCGACGACTTGGATTCCTGGATACGCGCAAACGCGCGCAGCCATCACTCGGTTGTAGGCGTGGCGATCACACTGCGCCCGAGGCGAGCGCACTGCGGGCCCCTTGCGCGTGTTGAGCATGCGGAAGTGGATGCCCGTGCGGTCGGTGCACAGGCCCATCTCGCCGCCGAGCGCATCGACTTCGCGCACCAGTTGCCCTTTTGCCAGGCCACCGATGGCTGGATTGCACGACATGCGACCGATCGCAGCAGCGTCGAGCACCACCATCGCAACATCGCGGCCCATACGCGCAGCCGCGCACGCGGCCTCGACGCCTGCATGGCCGCCACCGATCACCACTACTTCGAAGTCACGCACGCAACAGAGCCTATTCAGCATCTGTGCTCAGCGCACCCCCGTCGGCTCAAGCGGCGATCACTTCGCGTCGGACTGCGAGAGCGCGTAGATGCGCTTCAGTTCTTCGTGATGATGCAACACATAGGTCCACATGCTCCCGTGGATCGGCGCGAAGCAAACCAGCCTTGAGCGTCCGTCCAACCGCGCGTCGGTTTCGACTTTGCTTGCTGCCGAAATCGCCGGAGGCTCTGGCGGCAGCGGGTCGCGCCCATCGCTAGACTCCGGCGATGCGCAATGTCCGGTTCCTGCAGGCTGCTGCGTGCGCGATTGCCGCGTCCGTGCTCCCTAGCCAGGTCTCGCTCCATGACCTTCCCGCACTCGCGCGCGCCCGCGCCGAACGCCAGCGCCCAGCGCAAGAGCAAGCGCTGCAACCGTTCTGGACCGACCTGGCACTGGAGTATCGCGACAACGCGCAATACCTCGACCAACGCATCGCCATGGTCGCAGCGCTTGGCGACAGCGTCGTGCCCCTGCTCCTCGAACGACTGCAACCCGTCGCCGCGAATGCGCAATCGCGCAACCTCGCAGCCAACTGCCGCCGCGTCCTGGAGCGCCTCGATCCGTCCAGCTTCCTCGACGCCCTGGTCGAGTTGGCACGCAGCAACAACGAAGTTGGGCGCGTCGAGTCCATCCAACTGCTCGGTCGCTCTGGCTCGCCGCGCGCGGTGCCGGTGCTGATGTCGCTTCATGACCAGGCGCAACAAGGCGAGCACTTGCTCATCCTGCAGTCCCTCGCGCGCCTCGCCGACCCATCGCCAGCGGACCGCGTGGTCAGCGGCCTCGGCTCTTCGGACAAGAGCATCCGCGGCGCCATCCTCGACTACTTGATCGCGGCCAAGCCGGCGTCCGCGCTGCCGACGGTGCTCCAGAGCCTTCCAAACGAGAAGGAGCGCAACCTCGTGCCGAAGTACGTGCAGTATCTGGCGGCGGTGGCGCGTGAGAACGACTTCGCGGCGCGCACGCTGTTGCCGCTGCTCGATCGCGAGAAGATGGACTTCCGCGATCTGCTGACGATGGTCGAGAAGCTCGCAGCGATCGCCCCGAAGGAGCACGAGCCGACACTGAAGAAGCTCCACGAGTGGATCGACGCCGGCGAAACGGGCTCGCTCGCGCTCGCCGCCGCGACGACGTTGCGCAGTCTCGGCGACAAGAGCGGCATGAAGCAGCTGCTTGCGACGATCAACGAGCAGATGAAGCGACCGCAGCGCCGCAACGAGCCGCAGCTCTACGAGGACCGCGCCAACCTGCACTGCGCGAACGAAGACTGGAAGGACGCGGCCGAAGACTTCGAGAAGGTGCTGGACCTCGCGCAGAGCGACTTGCTGCGCAGGCGCATTCGCGGAGAGCTGGTTCGCTGCGAAGCACACCGCAGCAGATGGGATCGCATGCTGAAGTGGCTCAAAGAGAGCGAATGGACGCTGTCCGAGATCGACGCGCTGGCGCTGCGCGATTCCGCAGTGAAAGAGGGCCTGACCCGCCCAAGCGTGCGAGCCTGGCTGCAGACGCAGCAGCGCGAGGCCGGCGGCAAGTAACGCACCGACCAGGGCGCAGGAGTTCGCTCGCAAGTCGCGGCCGTTCTTGACCCTGCGCCACCTTCTGGGGATTATCCTTCGCCCCTTTGTCGCGCCGTCCGGTCGAAGATCGGACCGACCAAGGCCACCGTCCGAGAGAAGCTCCCCCACCATGCAAGTCCAGGTTGCCGAGACTGGCCCCTGCAGCCGCAGCATCACGATCCAGGTCCCCGCCGCCGCTATTCGCGAGCACGTGGACGCAATGTACGACTCCGCAAACCAGCAGGTGCGGATGAAGGGCTTCCGGCCCGGCAAGGTCCCTCGCAAGCTGCTTGAGAAGCAGTTCTCTGCGAGCATCCTGCAGGAAGCCAAGGAGCAGATCGTCCAGCGCTACCTCAACGAGGCGTGCCGCGACAAGCAGATCACTCCGGTCGGCCGGATCATGATCGAGAAGTACGAGGAGCTGAAGGTCCAACTGGACGCAGCGCTCGAGTTCACGGTCAACATCGACGTGCGGCCCCAGTTCGACATCGGCGAGACCAAGGGCCTCGAGATCGAGACCTACACGACGGAGGTCACCGACGAGGAGATCGACAGCGCGCTCAAGGAGATCGCAAACCAGAAGCGCTCGATCGCGAAGGTCGATGAGGCCGCCCAGAAGGGCGACTTTGTCAAAGTCGATCTGCGCTTCCTCGACGAGAGCGGCGCGGAAATCCACCAGCGCAAGGGCGTGCAGCTGAACACCAACATCCCGATCGCGGGAGTCGATCCGGCGGCGTTCGAGTCGGCGCTCGTCGGCGCGAAGGCAGGAGCCCCTGTGGAACTCGCGTTGACGTTCCCGGAGAACTTCGAAAAGGACGCCTACCGCGGCAAGCCCGGCAAGGCCGTGCTCGACGTCAAGGAAGTGCTGCGCGTCACCGCCCCAGCGATCGACGACGAGATGGCCAAGGGACTCGACTTCGATTCGCTCGCGTCGCTGCGCGACGACCTGCGCACGCGCATCGGCTCGGAGAAGGACCGCATCGGCAAGATCCAACAGGAGGACCAGTGCCTCCAGCAGTTGCTCGATCGCCACACCTTCGGCCTGCCCGCATCGCTGATCGACGAGCAGCAAGTCGCGTCGCTGCGCCAGTTCGCGGCGCGGCTCGAGCAGTCCGGCATGCAGCGCGAGGACATCGAGAAGAAGCTCGAGGAGTCGAAGGGAGAAGCCCGCACGGACGCGGAGCGCCGCGTTCGGCTGTTCTTCCTCATCGAAGGCGTCGCGCGTCAGCAGAAGCTGTTCGTGACGGAGAACGATGTCGAGGGCGAGATCCGGAAGATCGCCCAGTCGAACGGAGTCGCGCCACAAGCAGTCATCGAGCACCTGGAAAAGAACAACCAGATGGGCGAACTCCGCCTTGCTCTGCTCGAACGCAAGGTCCGCGATTTCCTCAGAGAGAACGCGCGACTCGTCGATAAGAAGGCGAGCTGAGCCAACCCCCACCGAACATGAGCATCGATAACCACTACATTCCGTTCGTCATCGAGAAGACCGGCCGCGGTGAGCGTCAGTACGACATCTACAGCCGCCTGCTCGA
>CAIYFF010000310.1 GCA_903925435.1 uncultured Planctomycetota bacterium
CGGCGCGCTCTACCGCAGCAACGACGAACGCGGTCTCTACAAGACGCAAGACGGCGGCAAGACCTGGACGCGCTGTTTGTTCGTGTCCGCCGACGCGGGCGTCGTCGACATCGCGATGGATCCGCGCAACGCCGACGTGCTCTACGCGGCGAGCTACGAACGACGACGACGCGCATGGGACTTCCGCGAAGGCGGGCCCGGCAGCCGCGTCCACAAGTCGACCGACGGCGGCGCCACGTGGACCGAACTCGGCGGCGGCTTGCCGAAGGGCGAGCTTGGCCGCATCGGCATCGCGATCGCGCAAGCGAACCCCGACGTGATCTACGCGTCGATCGAGAACCTCGAGCCAGACACCGCGCCGCCGCCCGAAGAGCCCAAGGCAGACGAAGCAAAGGGCGCGGATACAGACCAATGGCCCGACGCAGAGACGCAAGCCGATCCACTCGCGTTCGCGCAGTGGCAAGCGCAACGCGACGAGGCTGACGCCGAACCGGCGCAGGACCCGCAAGAGAAGCAGCGCGCACCGCGGCGCAAGACGATCGGTGGCGAGGTCTGGCGCAGCGACGACGCGGGCAAGACCTGGCGCAAGCCGCACAAGGGCCGGGTCGGCGGCGAGCCGCTCTACTACTACGGGCAGGTTCGCATCGACCCGAGTGACGCAGACACGGTCTACGTCCTCGGCGTGCCGGTGTTCTGTTCGAAGGATGGCGGCAAGACGTGGACGCCGAACTCCGAGCGCCAAGGCCGCGGCGCTGCGAACAAGGCGTTCCACGGCAACCTCCACGTCGATCACCACGCACTGTGGATCGACCCGAAGGACGGTCGCCACGCGCTGCTCGGCAACGACGGCGGACTCGCGGAGACGTTCGACGGCGGCGCGCACTGGGACCACATGGCTCGCTTGCCGATCGCGCAGTTCTATGCAGTGGCAGCAGACGATCGGATGCCCTACCGCATCTACGGTGGATTGCAGGACAACGGCACGTGGGGCTTCCCTGTGCAAGCAGCGGGCGGCATCACGTCCGACGCTGCGTTCCGCATCGACGGCGGCGACGGGTTCTTCGTCGCGATCGACCGCGACGACCAGGACATCGTCTACTCGGAGAGCCAGTTCGGCGGCATGTCGCGCCAGAACCTGCGCACCGGCGAACGCGAGGGCATCAAGCCCAAGGCCGAGAAGGGTCAACAACCGCTGCGCTTCAACTGGATGACGCCGATCGTGCTGTCTCCGCACGCGCCCCACACGGTCTACACCGGCAGCCAGTTTGTGCATCGCTCGCGCGACCGCGGCCACACCTGGACGGTGATCAGCGCGGACCTCACGACCAACGACGCCGAGAAGAAGCGCGGCGACGTGCCGCACTGCACGATCACGCGGATCGCCGAATCCACGCGACGCGAAGGCTGGATCTACGTCGGCACCGACGACGGCAAGGTCTGGCGCACGCGCGATGGCGGCGCTTCGTGGAGCGACCTCACGGAGCGCTTCCCCGACGCCACGCGCGGGCTGTGGGTCTCGTGCATCGAGGTGTCGCCACACGACGACAACGCGGTGTTCGTAGCCTTCACGGGCTTCCGCGAAGACCGCCGCGAGCCACTGTTGTTCCGCAGTGACGATGGCGGCGAGTCCTTCCGATCGATCGCCAACGACCTGCCGCAAGAACCGATCAACGTCGTGCGCCAGCACCCTGACGTTGCGAGCATGCTGCTCGTTGGCACCGAGATGGGCCTCTACTGCTCGTGCGACGAAGGCGCGCATTGGATTGCGCTCGGCAAGGGCCTGCCGCGCGTCGCGGTGCACGATCTCCTCGTGCATCCGCGACACCGCCACGTGATCGCGGGCACGCATGGCCGCGGCATCTGGATCCTCGACGGCAAAGGCCTGTCCGCGCTCACGTCGGACGCGTTGCAGCAAGCGTTCGTCGCGTTGCCGCCGAGCGACGGCATCGCGATGCGGCGCACGTTCTCGCGCGGCTACGAAGGCGCGCGCAAGTGGTCTGCGGAGAGCCCGTTCACGACGGCGACGTTCCGGTGGTGCCTCGCCGAAGACCGGACCGACAAGGTCCAAGTCGAAGTGCTCGACGCAAAGGGCGAGACACTCTTCCGCCACGAAGAAGATGCGACCGCTGGCTACCACGAAGTCGCGTGGTCCACGGCGCGGCGGCCAGGCAGCGGCGTGCGCGGCATGCTGCAAGGACTGTCGGGCAGCGCGCGGCGCATGCAGGGCCAGCGCCCAGGCGATTACGCCGTGCGGATCACGTGCGGCAAGGACACCGCGACGCTGCCGTTCTCGGTAGTCGACCTGCGCGGCCCACGCGATGCGTTGGGCTCGGTGCCGGGCGCTTCCGACGGGTTCTTCGAAGAGGACGACGAAGGCGCAACGCGCAACGACGACGGCGAGCGCGACCGCTGAGGGCGAGCGCGCGTCCTGCCGATCGGCTCAGCTGACCGGTGGGATCGGGCCGTCGTAGAGCGGATCGTCGCCACCCGCTTCCGCTTCGCCTTCCCCGCTGTCGTCGCCGTTGTCGTCGTCCTCGTCCTCGTCGGACTCCAAGTCGTCGATGTCGCCCATCAAGACGCACTGGATCTCGGCGAGGAACTGGATGCGCCACAGCGCCTCCATCTGCTTCTGCGTGCACTTCACGTCGCCGTCGCGCTCGAAGTGCTTCGGCTCGAGGTCGTTGAGCGCATACAGCGACAAGCGCGCGGCGTTGAGGCTCGCGAGCCACGCGTTCACGTGGGTGTCGGGCAGATAGATCGCCCAGCTATCCGCGTCCTCGATCTGGCGCAGCGACGCGAGGTCCTTCCGCACGATCTGCAACCGCGACATGAACAAGCGCTCCAGTTCTGGAGTCGCATGCTCGCGCCACTGCTCCTCGTCCTCGGCGCCATCGTAGGTGTCGGGCAACAAGCGCTCGCGGACGCGCGAGTCGTTGCTCTCCACCAGCATGGGCACGCCGCGCAGCGTATCGACGCACTGCTTCGTCAGTCCGCCGAGCACGTAGCCGTCGTCTGCGCGCGCTGCCCACATGTTCATGCGTCCGCCTGTTCGAGCGTCGTGAGCAGATGATGCGCCTGCAGCTTCTGCGTGTAGACCTCCGCCTGCTCACGGCCGCCACTCCACACCAGGCTGCGCCCTTCGCGATGCACTTCGAGCATCAGCTTGCGCGCTTTCGCCTCGGCGTAGCCAAAGACCTGCATGAACACGCGGGTCACGTAGCCCATCAACGTGACGGGATCATCGTGCACGATCACGTTCCACGGACGGGCCGGCGCGGTCTGAGTCCGCGTCTCGGTCTTGGTCTTCTCCTGCGTGGCGGCGCGAGGGCTACGGGTCATCCGGGGGATGATAGCGACGAAGCGCGATCTGGGGAGCCCACCCCCACAACGCCGAGGGCAAGGGCATTACGGCCGCCCCGCGCTCACGACGGGACCGTCACCATCCCCATCTCGCAGACCTTGCGGAAGTGCGCCGCATCGACCGGTTGCACCGACAAGCGCGCACCGCGTTGCAACACCATCATGTCCGCGAGCGCAGGTTCGCCCTTCAGCGCATCGCGGTCGACGGGCCGCGGCATCGCAGCGATCGGAACGATTTCCACGCCAAACCAACGCGGCGCCTCGCGCGTGGCCTTCGGGTCGTAGTAAGGGCTCTTCGGATCGAACTGCGTCTCGTCAGCCCACGCATCCTTCGACACGCGCGCGATGCCGACGATCGCCGTGGGCTCCGCGTTGCTGTGGTAGTAGAGGACGAGGTCGCCAGTGTGGATCTCGTCGCGCAGCAGGTTGCGCGCCTGGTAGTTGCGCACGCCGGTCCACTGCGTGCGCCCGTCCTTTTGGAAGTGCGCAAAGCCGTAGACGTCCGGCTCGGACTTGAACAACCAGTAGCGGCGCGGAGGTTTTGCCATCGACGGCGCGGGACGATACTCGCGCCGTTTGGACGCGCCTACTGCCAGAGTTGGCGCAAGTTGTCGCTATCGAGCGGCGACAGTTCGAACACGACACCGTCGATGCTGCCGATGCGCCGCACGACGAGCGGTTTGCCATCGCGATCGAACACGTCGATCGCGCCGAACCCAACCGCATCCGCCGGGTCGTAGTTGCGCCCCATCACGAGCGACCAATCCGGCTCGCCGAGGTCGAGTTCCTTCGCGAGACGAACGTGTTTGCACTGCAGGTCGCGCAACCGATCCACGATGTCGGCGATGCGATCGTCCGCCACCGGCGAGCCTGCGCGATCGATCCATGCGCCCTTGTCGTCGACGAGGAGCTGCCGGACTGCGCCCGCGCGCCTCGACAGGTCGACCTTCGTCACGGGCTCCAGCACGCTGAAGACCGAGCGCGGCACGTAGTCGGTCCACGGGCGTCGGATCATGTCCACCGCGCCCTTGGGCACGGCGACGATCTCGTCCTTCGCATCCTGCGGCGACGCATAGGTGATCGGCAGGTTCTCGATCACGTCGTCGCGGCCGAGTCGGAGCTGGTGCGGCTTCTGGTCGCTGACGCCCTGCACCGCCACCGCGAGCGCCCCGGTCGCGAGCCCGAGCGCGTTCGCATCCGCGCCTCGCGGCACGAACGACATCACGCGCAGGTTGTTGATCGCCGTGACGAGTTCGTTGGCGGCCTTCGGATCCGCGGCGCCGCGAATCGGCTCCGCGAGCTGCCACGCCGAGTCCACCGTGTCGCGCGAGATCACGATGCGCGGACGCGATTCCCCGCCGTCCACCATCATCGTCAACGCTTCGTGGTAGATGTCGCGCAGCGGGATCAGGATGCGCGAACGCAGCTCGTCCGCGGTCTCC
>CAIYFF010000311.1 GCA_903925435.1 uncultured Planctomycetota bacterium
ATGAACAGCACACCCCATCGCCCCACGCGCGCGCACGCCGCGTGGCTGCTCCCGATCGTCGCAGCGTTCGCGGCGTGTTCTGGCTCGCCCCCGCCACAGGCTGTGGTGCAGATGCCCGAAGGTTCGCCAGATGCGTGGCGCTCGGACACGACGCACAAGGCAGAACGCGAACCGCAGCCGCTCGATTGGTGGCGCATCTTCGGCGACCCGCAACTCGATGCGCACGGCGAAGCCGCGCTGCAGCACAACAAGAGCCTGCAATCGACCGCGGCGCGCGTGCTCGCCGCCAACGAGCAAGCGATCCTCCAAGGCGCTGCTGGATTGCCGCAGGTCGACGCTGGCCTCGATGCGACGCGCTCGCGCCGCGTGTTCGTCGGTTTCCCGTTCGGCGCAGGCGGCGGCGTGCCGAGCAACACCGCCACGATCCTCAACGCCAACATCACGATCCGCTGGGAACTCGACCTCTGGAGCCGGCTCGCCAGCGCCGAGGCCGCAGCGCTCGCGGACGCGCAAGCGGCGAGCGCGGACTTTGCCGCCGCGCAGACGAGCCTGATCGCGCAAGTGTGCAAGGCGCACTTCGCGCTCATCGAAGCGCGCGAGCAGTTGCGGCTCGCGGAGTCGACGGAGCGAGCGTTCGCTGCGACCGCAGACGACGTGCGCGACCGATTCCGTCGCGGCGTGCGGCCAGCGCTCGACGCGTGGCAATCGCAGACGAGCCTCGCCACCGCGCAAGCCGACGTGGCGCGTCGTCGTCAGGCAGTTGGCATCGTTGCGCGCCAGTTGGAGACGCTGATGGGCCGGTATCCGGCTGCTGCTGCAACCGCGAACGGCACGCTTGTCCGCGAACTGCCTGCGATCCCCGCCGGGCTGCCCGCGCAGCTATTGAGCCGGAGGCCTGATCTCGCAGCCGCAGAGCGTCGCCTGGCAGCCGCGGGCTGCCGCGTCGACTCGGCGCGCGCGGCTCTGTATCCGCGCCTCAGCCTGACCGCGAGCGGCGGCACCAACAGCAGCGATGCCGGCGACCTTGTCGACGACGACTTCCGCGTGTGGTCGATTGGATCCAATCTGCTGCAGCCGATCTTCCGCGGCGGCGCGCTGCGCGCAGAAGTGCGTCGCAACGAAGCCACTCAGTTCCAAGCGATCGCCGACTACGGCGCTCTGTCGCTGCGCGCATTCGCCGAAGTCGAGAACGCGCTCGATGGCATGCGTTGGCTCGCCGAGCAGCAACAAGCGGTGCGCGCCGCCGCGACGGCAAGCGCGCGCGCTCGCGACCTCGCTCGCGAGCGCTACCAGTCAGGCCTCGCTGACTTCCTCGCAGTGCAGGACTCGCAGCAGCGCGCCTTCGTCGCGGAGTCTTCGCTGCTGACCGTGCAACGCCTCTGCATCGACAACCGCATCGACCTCGTGCTCGCGCTCGGCGGCGGCTTCGAAACCGTTGCGCCCACCATCGACGAATCGCCCGCCGCCATGACCGCCAAGAAGGAACAGCCATGAAACTCGCGTTCCAGATCCTGTTGCCCGTGCTCGTGCTCGGCGGTGCCGCCGCAATCGCAGCGAAGATGATCGCGAGCGCCGAGAAGCCCAAGGTGACCGCGCCGCAACCGCGCACACCGCTTGTGCGTGTGTTGGACGCGAAACCAGGCCGCGTGGAGATCGACGTGCGCGCGCAAGGTGTCGTCGAGCCAGCAACCTCGGTCACGCTGTCGGCGCAGATCGCGGGCCGCATCCGCGCCGTCAGCGAACGACTGCGCGCGGGCGAGTTCTTCGCCGCAGGCGAGCCGCTCGTATGGATCGACGACGCGGACTATCGACTCGCGCTCGTGCAGGCCGACGCAGCGGTGAAGCGCTCAGAGCTGCGACTCGCGCAAGAGCGCGCGGAGGCCGAAGTCAGCAAGCGCGCATGGGAGCAGTTGGAGTCCAGCCGACAGCCCGATGCGCTCGCCACGCGACAACTGTTCGTCGCCGAAGCCGAGGCGGCGCTGTCAGCCGCAAAGGCGCAGCAAGAGCGGGCGCAACTCGACCTGCAGCGCACGATCGTGTCGTTGCCGTTCGCCGGTCGCATTCGATCGACGTCCGCGGACGCTGGGCAATACGTGGCTCCAGGCCAAGCGCTCGCGCAGGCCTACGGGACCGACTTCGTCGAAGTTCGCCTGCCCATCCCCGACGAGGACGCGGCGTTCTTGGACCTCGCGCGCGGCCCCAGTGGCGAGCGCACGCAACATGAAGTGACGCTGACTGCGGACTTCGCTGGCCGCATCCACGAATGGAAGGGCGCGATCGTGCGCGCGGAAGGCGAGATCGATCGCCGCACGCGGCAGGTCACGTTGGTCGCGCGCGTCGCAAAGCCGTTCGACGACAGCGGCGATCCGCTCCGCCAACCGCTGTCCGTCGGGATGTTCGTCGACGCGACGATCCGCGGCCGCGCGTTCGACAACGTGCTCACGCTTCCGCGCTCGGCAGTTCGCGCCGACGGCACGATCCTCGTGCTCGACGTCGAGAATCGCCTGCACGCGCGAACCGTGCGCGTGCTGCGCAAGGAGCGCGATGTCGTCCGCGTCGAAGGCGGGCTCACAAGCGGCGAGCGCGTTGCGATCTCCCCCATCGAGACGTTCATCGATGGAATGCCTGTGCAGGTCCTCGCCGACGAGGGCAACGCTGCGACTGCGCCCAAAGTCGCGCCGCAAGAAGGAGCGAAGTGATGACAACGACCGACTTCGAAGCGGACCAGGAGCCGCGCGGCTTCTTCAACTGGTTCCCGCGCAACGGTGTCGCAGCCAACATCTTGATGTGGCTGTTCCTTCTCGGCGGCGCGCTCGCGCTCGCGAGCGGCAAGATCCGCACCGAAGTGTTCCCCGAAGTGCGGCCCAACATCGTCACGGTGTCGGTCGTCTATCCGGGCGCAACGCCGACGGAGGTTGAGCAAGGCGCGCTCACGCGCATCGAAGAGGCAGTGGCGGGAATCACCGGAGTCGACAAGGTCACTGCGACCGCGAGCGAAGGCGGCGGCTCCGTGCTCGTCGAAGCGGCGGCGGACGCAGACCTGGGCCAGGTCTACGACGACGTGAAGAACCGCGTCGATGCGATCCCGAGCTTCCCCGACCAAGTCGAGCGACCGATCATCGCGCAGCTCGTCGTTCGCAAAGAAGTCATCAACGTCGCGATCCATGGCCGCGCCGACGAATCTGCGTTGAAGCGACTTGGCGAGCAGACGCGCGACGCGCTGCAAGCATTGCCCGGCATCAGCCAAGTGGAGCTGACCGCGGTGCGTCCCTACGAGATCGCGATCGAGGTGTCCGAATCGGCGCTGCGTCGCCACGGGCTCACGTTCGACATGGTCGCAGACGCGGTGCGCAAGTCGTCGCTCGACCTGCCCGCCGGCGCGATCAAGTCCGACGCTGGCCAGACGCTGCTGCGCGTCGAGGGGCAGGCGTATGTCGGGCACGAGTTCGAAGACCTCGTGCTGATGACCAAGCCCGATGGATCGCGAGTCACGGTCGGGCAGGTTGCGACGGTGCAGGACGCATTCGCCGACAACGACCTCGCCGCGCGCTTCGACGGCGAGCCGACGGTGTTGCTCAAGGTGTTCCGCATCGGCGACCAAGACGCGCTCGCGATCACCCAGAGCGTGCGCGACTTCGTGGCAGGAGACGGCAAGGCGCTGCTGCCGCACGGAGTCCGCATGACGACGTGGCGCGACGAGTCCGTGATCCTGCGCGGCCGCATCGACCTGCTCGTCACCAACGCGATGCAAGGCGGACTGATCGTGCTCGTGCTGCTCGCGCTGTTCTTGCAGTTCCGGCTCGCGCTGTGGGTCGCGATGGGAATCCCCGTCGCATTCCTCGGCGCTGCGATGGTGATGCCGATGCTCGACGTGAGCATCAACCTGATCTCGCTGTTCGCGTTCTTGCTCGTGCTCGGCATCGTCGTCGACGACGCGATCGTGGTCGGCGAAGCCATCTTGGTGGAGCGCGAGAAGACGAAGTCGCCGCTCGCAGCAGCGCTGCGCGGCGCGCGCAGCGTGCGGGCGCCGGTGTTCGCGGCCGTGATGACGACCGTGGCCGCGTTCTTGCCGATGTTCAACGTGCCCGGCGCCGATGCGCAGGTGTGGCGCGTGATCCCGAGCATCGTGATCCCGGTGCTGTTGTTCTCGCTGCTCGAATCGCAACTGATCCTGCCGTCGCACCTGGCACACATGCCGATCGGTGAGCGCAAACGGTCTGGCCTCGGCGCGACGATCGCACGGCTCATGTCGCCGATCACGCGGACGTGGGAGTTCCTGCAGGGAGCGTTCCAGCGAAACCTCGACCGCTTCATCGACACGCTGTATCAGCCCTTCGCAGAGTTCTGCCTGCGTTGGCGCTACCTCACGCTCGCCGCGTCCGCCGCACTGCTGATGCTGCTGTTCACCGGCGTGCGCATCGGCGCGCCTCGATTCGTCTTCTTCCCGCAGGTCGATGGCGACAACGTCGTCGTCGCTCTCACGATGCCACAGGGAACGCCGGTCGAAACGACGACGGCGATCATGCAACGCATCGAACGCGCAGCCATCGAGTTGCGCGACGAGATCGACGCCGAACAAGGCTACGTCGGCACGGGCAAGAGCATCGTGCAGCACATGCTCACGTCGGTCGGCAGCCAGCCGTTCGCCGTCGAGCAAGCGCGCAATGGCGGCAACCGCGACGCACAGGCGCAGAGCTCGTCCAACCTCGGCGAGATCAACTTGCAGCTGCTGCCGTCGGAGGAGCGCTCGATCGGGTCCGGGGACATCCAAACGCGCTTGCGCGAGAAGGTCGGCCCCATCCCCGACGCTACGGAACTCTCCTACACCTCCTCGTTCTTCTCGACCGGCAAGGACGTCGACGTGCAGCTGTCGCACGACGACCTCGTGACGCTGCAGTCCGCTTCCGACGAACTGAAGGCCGAGCTGTCGCGCCGCCCCGACGTCAAGGACGTGACCGACTCGTTCCGCGCCGGCAAGCAAGAGGTCGAGCTCCGCATCGCCGATCGCGCCGAGTCGCTCGGCCTCACGCAGCGCGACCTCGCGCGACAAGTGCGCCAGGCGTTCTTCGGCGAAGAGGCGCAGCGCGTGCAGCGCGGCCGCGATGAAGTGAAGGTGATGGTTCGCTACCCCGAGGCGAGCCGCCGCTCGCTACAGGATCTCGACAACCTGCGCATCCGCACGCAAGACGGCGCCGAGGCGCCGCTCTCCGAAGTCGCAGAAGCGTCGTTTGGCCGCGGCTACGCAACGATCACGCGCGTCGACCAGAAACGCATCGTGCGCGTCAGCGGCGACATCGACGAGAACGACCCCGACGCCAGCCCCGAGGCGATCAACCAAGAGCTGCGCGACAAGATCCTTCCCGATCTCGTCGCTCGCTATCCGGGACTTGGCGTTAGCTTCGAAGGCGACCAGAAGAACAAGACGGACCTGCTGCGCTCGCTGTTCACCGGCTTCCTCTTCGCGCTGTTCTTGATCTACGCGCTGATTGCGATCCCGCTGAAGAGCTACACGCAGCCGCTCTTGATCATGACCGCCATCCCATATGGGTTTGGCGGCGCGATCCTCGGCCACCTCGTGACGGGGCTCGACCTCAGCATCATGTCGATGTTCGGCGCGATCGCGCTCGCGGGCGTCGTCGTCAATGACAACATCGTCATGGTCGACGCAGTCAATCAACGGCGCGAAGCCGGCGCATCGCTGATCGAAGCCGTGCGCGACGCTGGCTCGCGCAGGTTCCGGCCGATCCTGCTGACCTCGATCACGACGTTTGGCGGACTGGCGCCGCTGCTGCTGGAGCAGAGCGTGCAGGCGAAGTTCTTGATCCCCATGGCGGTGAGCCTCGGCTTCGGCGTCATGTTCGCCACGACGATCAGCCTGTTGATCGTGCCGTCGATCTACCTCGCGTTTGACGACATGAGGCGCGGACTCGCGTGGCTTTATGCGGGCAAGCGCAGCGAAGAAGCCGCGCCGCAGCAGTAGCGCGTTCTGCATGGCGCGGCGCGCGGCTACGCTCGCGCCATGCTCCGCTCCCTCATTGCCCTGTCGCTCGCGGCGTCGCTTCTGAGCCAAGGCCCGCCGTCCAATGGCCCTGCGCCAGCGGATCTTCGATTCGATGCGCTCGTCCGCGCGACCGTCGTCGTCAAACCAGGCCAACGCATCGAACGCGCGACGATCGTGCTGCAGAACGGCCGCGTCGCCTACATCGCGCAGGATGCGCCCGCCCCCACCGGCGCTCGCATCACCGAGTGCGACGGCCTCGTGATCTATCCCGGCTTCATCGAGCCGTTCTTGCCGGTCGATGCGCCAGCGCCGGACGCGGACGCAGCCGCAGTGCACTGGCACCCATCGGTGCTCGCGCAACGCAGCGCGCTCGACGGCGACGGAGCGACCAAGGACGACCGCGAAGCGTTGCGTTCGCTCGGCTTCTGCGCGGCAGCCATCGCGCCGATCGGAGGCAACTTCCGCGGGAGCAGCGCAGTGACTCTGCTCGACGAACCAACGCAGGGCCGCAAGGCCGAAGTGGTGAGCGCGCGCGCCTACCACCTCGCGAGCCTCGCGATGCGCTGGGGTGGCCACCCGAGCAGCGAGATGGGCGCGATCTCGCTGCTGCGGCAGACGCTCGCGGACGCGGACTGGACGCTACGCAACGAGCAAACGATGCGTAACGACCCCACGCTGCGCATGCCTCGCATGGGCGCCAACGCAGCCCTCGAGGCGCTCGCGCTGCATCGCGACCTGCCGCTCGTGTTCGACTGCGAGGACGAACTCCAGTTGCTGCGCGCGCACAAGATCGCCGGCGAGTTCTCACGTCGCGCGTTTGTGATCGGCAGCGGCATGGAGTTCCGACGCGCGCAAGCGATCGCTGAGACCAAGATGCCGATCGTCGTGCCGATCGCGTTCCCGGAAGCGCCGGACGTCACTTCGCGCAGCAAGCAAGAGCGCGTGTCGTTGCGCCAACTGCAGACTTGGGAGCACGCGCCATCCAACCTCGCGCGACTTCGTGCGCTCGGCGTCGAAGTGTCGCTGACGACTGCGCGATTGCAGGACAAGAAGGAGTTCCGCAAGAACCTCGCGGACGCGATGGCCTACGGCATCACCGCCGAGGATGCGCTCGCGATGCTCACCACCGCGCCGGCCAAGCTGCTCGGAGTCGAGCGCGACCTCGGCACGCTGGAAGCAGGCCGCATCGCCAACCTCGTCGTCGTCGATGGCGACCTGTTCGCCGAGAAGACGAAGGTGCGCGCAGTGTGGGTCGCGGGCGTGCGCCACGACATCGAGAAGGACAAGCCGAAGTCGTTCGATGGCGATTGGACGCTTCGCATCGCGCAACAAGGCGCGGCCGAGTTCTCGCTGCACATCGAGAACGGCGCCATCAAGGCGACGGCCGGCGAGCGCAAGGCTGAGGTCCTCAACGCCAGCGTCGGCGAAGACCGCATCGAGTTCGCAATCACGGATGAGTCACTCGGCAAGGGCGCGGTGTGGGTCCGCTTGCGTCGCTCCGGCGATTCGCTGACGGGCAGCGCGAACGCGGAGACCGGCGACAGCGCGGCGACTGCGGCGCGCAGCGAGAAGAAGGCGGAGCCGAAGCCAGACGCGCCAAAGGACGGCGACGAGAAGGCCAAGGATGTCGCCACCGAGAAGCCCAAGGACGACAAGCCCGCAGAGCCGAAGGCGATCGCAGAGTTGCCGACGCCGCTCGGCGGCTTCGGCGCGCTTACGAAGCCGGTTGCGCAGAACGCCGTGTTCACCGGCGCCACGCTGTGGACCAACGCCGAGTCCGGCGTGATCCAGTTCGGCGCGCTGTGGGTGAAGGATGGCGTGATCCGCTACGCCGGCGCGCGCGAAGGGCTGCCGAAGGAAGCCGCGGACGCGACGCCGTTCGATTGCACGGGCAAGCACATCACTGCCGGCATGATCGACTGCCACTCGCACACCGGCATCTCGCGCGGCGTCAACGAAGGCGGCGAGGCGATCACCGCGGAAGCGCGCGTGCAAGACGTCATCGACCCTGACGACATCAACTGGTATCGCCAACTCGCAGGCGGCGTCACTGCAGTGAGCCAACTGCACGGCTCCGCCAACGCGATGGGCGGACAGAGCAGCACGGTCAAGCTGCGCTGGGGCTCGCTGCATCCCGACGAGATGCAGTTCCAAGGCGCGGCGCCGGGCATCAAGTTTGCGCTCGGCGAGAACCCGCGCGGAGCGAACGGCGGCGGCAACGGCCGCTATCCCAACACGCGCATGGGCGTCGAAGCGCTGCTGCGCGATCGCTTCCTCGCAGCGCAGGACTACGGACGCCGCATCGCCAACTACGAGGCGCTGTCGCCGCGCGATCGCGCTGCGACGCTGCCGCCGCGCCGCGATCTGGAGCTCGAAGCGATCGCGGAGATCCTGGCTGGCAAGCGCCGTGTGCACTGCCACAGCTACCGCCAGGACGAGATCTTCATGTTCTGCCGCATGGCGCGCGAGTTCGGCTTCCGCATCGGAACGTTCCAGCACGTGCTCGAGGGCTACAAGGTCGCCGACGAGATCCGCGACAGCGCGATCGGCGCGTCCGCCTTCAGCGATTGGTGGGGCTACAAGTTCGAGGTCTACGACGCAGTGCCCGACAACGGCTCGATCCTGCGCGAAGTCGGCGTGTGCGTCAGCTTCAACAGCGACAGCGACGAGCACGCGCGACGCCTCAACACCGAGGCCGGCAAGGCAGTGCGCTACGGCGCCACGCCGCCAGCGGAAGCGCTGAAGTTCGTCACCAAGAACCCAGCGATCCAACTCGGCATCGATGCGATGACGGGCTCGCTCGAAACCGGCAAGCAAGCCGACTTCGCAGTGTGGAGCGACGACCCGCTCAGCTACGCGGCCGTATGCGAACGCACTTGGGTCGACGGCGCGGAGCGCTTCTCGATCGAACGCGATCGCGAACTGCGCCAAGCGGCCTCGATCGATCGCGCGCGCTTGCTTCGCAAGGCGTTGGCGGCCGGCGGCAAGAAGGGCCGCTTCGCCAAGGACGACGAGCGCGACGCGTACTGGCGCGCTGAAGACACCACCGATTCATACTGCTGCCGCGATTGCGAAGGAGGCTCGAAGTGAACCGCTCCCCCATCGTCGCAACGGCGCTCGCCGCTGCGTTGTCGTCGTTGTTCGCAGCATCGCTGCATGCGCAAGACCTGTTGCCTAAGGCGCCGCCACAGTCGCGCCCCGTCGTGATCCAGAACGCGATCCTCCACACGCTCGACCAAGGCACGATCCTCGGCGGGTCGCTGTGGTTTGACGGCGGCGTGATCCGCGGCATCGCGTCGCCGGGCCAAGCACTGCAACTGCCTTCGGGTGCGGACCCCATCGTCATCGATGCGCTGCAGAAGCACGTGTGGCCCGGCCTCATCGCCGCGCATTCGCAGCTTGGGCTGATCGAGATCGGCATGGTGCGACAGACCGTCGACACCGACGAAGTGAATGACCATTCCCCTGAGGCGATCGCTGCCGTCGCCGTGAATCCCGATTCTGCCGCGATTCCCGTCGCGCGCAGCAACGGCGTGCTCACTGCATGCGTGTTCCCGATCGGTGGCGAGATCCCGGGGCGCGCCTCGGTGATGCAGTGGGAAGGCTGGACCAACGAGGAGATGGGCGTGCTCCAAGACGCCGGCGTCGTCGTGGATTGGCCCGCGATGCCAGACCCGCGCGGACGTCGCGGACGTGGCGGTCGCGGCCCCGGCATGGCGATGAGCGCGGAGGCGCGCGATCCCGAAGCTGCGACGAAGAAGGCGCGCGAGCGCATCGAGGAAGCGTTCTTGCGCGCAGCGGCATGGGGCCAGAGCAAGACAGCGGACGCGGCCACGCCGCCAGACCTGCAGGCAATGGCTATGCAGCCCGCGTTGCGTGGCGAGCGGCCGGTGTTCGTGCTCGCGGATGAGCTCGAAGAGATCGAGTCCGCGTTGTCGTGGACGCAGAAGCAGAAGTTGCGCGCCGTCATCGTCGGTGGTCGCGACGCGCTGCTGTGCGCCGACCTGTTGGTCGAACGCAAGACGCCCGTGATCCTCACCGGCGTGCACAAGCTGCCGCACCGCGACGACACCGACTACGACGCGCCCTTCCGATTGCCTGCGCAACTCAGCGAGCGCGGCGTGCAGTTCTGCATCGCAACCGGCGAAGAGTTCGCGCACGAACGCAACCTGCCGTGGCACGCAGCGACCGCGGCGGCGTTTGGCCTCGACCGCGAACGCGCAGTCGCGGCGATCACGCGCGACGCAGCCGAGATCCTCGGCGTTGGCGACCGCCTAGGCACCCTCACCGTCGGCAAGCGCGCGACATTGCTGCTGACCGACGGCAGCCCGCTCGACCTCACGACGCGCATCGAGCGCGCATGGATCGAAGGTCGCGAGACGGACCTGCGCAGCAAGCAGACGGAGTTGGCGAAGAAGTACCGCCAAAAGTACGCGCAGCAGTCGCAGGGGAAGTGACAGCCTTTACGCTGCCTTCACACAAAACAGCGTCCGTCCATCGATTCGCCATGCGCTGCCCCGCATGGGCCAACGACGCGACGCGGCGACCCGATTGACGCATGCAGAGAAGAACGGATAACCCGGTTCGCGATGGCTCACCGTCGCGAGCCTCACTTCGTTCCGTGCAAAGCCTCATGATCCTCACTCGCCTGCTCACGGCCCTCCCTGTCCTCACATTGCTCGCAGCCGCCTCGTCCGTCCCCGCGCAAGCGTGGACCAACTCCGGCGGCAATGCGCAGCGCAACGGCCTCACCGATGCGTTCGGCCCCGTCACCGCGCAACTCGCGTGGTCTTCTGGCCCGTCATCGGTCATCGCGTGGAACCCCGTGATCGCCGACGGCCTCGTCTTCGTCGTGCGACAGACCGGACTGGGTCAGTCCGGAGGGCCGCCCGCCGGCGCGCCGAACGACGCGCCGGTGTTCGCCATGGACCTCGCCAGTGGCGTGCAGCTGTGGCGCCGCGACATCCCCTACCTCACGGGACAGTGGACGACGTGGCTGCTCGGCCACAGCAACGGCCGCGTCTACGCGGCACGTTCCGGCAACGGCGCGACCTCTTCTGGCGTCGTGCACGCGCTCGACGCCATCACCGGCGCAACGCAGTGGACGTCCACGGCAACGATCGACGCCGGTGCCTACGACGGCTGCGTCTTCGCCGACAACGGCGACTTGATCGTCGCTTCGTTCCGCGACATCTGGCGCATCCGCGCAACCGACGGCACGACGGTCTGGCGCGCTCCGCGCCAGGGCTCGGTCAGCGGCCACTGTGGCGCCGCGCGATTCGGCGACGCGGTCTACATCGCTGACAGCGTTCCCGGCGGCCAGGTGATCAAGCGCTTCGATGTGGCCACAGGCGCGCTGCAATACCAGAGCCCGCTGATGCCAGGCTTCCTGAACCAGCACCAACCGATGTGCGGCCCCGACGGCACGGTCTACATCAACCGCGCGCAGAGCAATCCGAGCGTCGACTTCTTCTACGCGTTCACGGACACGGGCTC
>CAIYFF010000312.1 GCA_903925435.1 uncultured Planctomycetota bacterium
CGCTCGTGAGGCCGAGCTTCTGGCTCACGCGCATGACGTGCGTGTCGGTCGCGATGCCGGCAGGAATGCGATACGCGGTGCCGAGCACGACGTTGGCGGTCTTGCGCGCGACGCCGGGCAACGCGATCAGTTCTTCCATCGTGCGCGGCACTTCGCCGCCGTGGCGTTCGACGAGCAGCAGGCTGCACTCCTGGATCGACTTGGCCTTGTTGCGGAAGAAGCCGGTCTTGTGCACGGCCTGCTCGACCTCGTCGCGCGGCGCAGCGGCGAGCGCTGCAGGCGTCGGCCACTTCGCGAACAACGCGGGCGTCACGGAGTTGATCGTCTTGTCGTTGCTCTGCGCCGAGAGGATCGTCGCGATCAACAACGTCCACGGTGACGAGTGGTCGAGTTCGCAGTAGGGCTCGGGGATCGCGGACTCGAGCACGCGCAAGATGGAACGCACGCGCGCGGCATCAGGCGGCAACGACGAAGCGGGCGCCGCAGCGCTCGGCTTCGCAGCGGGCTTCGCGAGAGCGGGATCAGCGGACTTCTTCTTGGCGGCCACGCGCGCAACGTAGCCGAGTTGGCGCATAGCGCACGCACGAGGCGCGCGCCGTGCGTGTCATGCGCGAGCGCCGAAGATGTCGGTGCCGACGCGAACGATCGTGCTGCCGTGCAGCACCGCCGTCTCGAGGTCGCCGCTCATTCCCATGCTGAGCACGGGCAGCGCGAGGCCGGTCTCCGCGCGCAGATCGCACAACAGCGCGTGCACGAGCGCGAACGTCGGCGCGGGATCGCCTTCGAGCGGGCCCATCGCCATGAGTCCTTCGATCGCGATCGAAGGGCACTTGCTGCGCACGTGCGCGAGCAACGCGCGAACGTCCTCGGGCAAGCAGCCGTGCTTCGTCTCCTCGCCGGTCGCGTGCACCTGGATCAACGCGCGCAACTTCGTGCCGCGCTTGTTGAGCTCCTTCTGCAACTCGTCCGCGAGCTTCGCGCGATCGAGGCTGTGCAGCATCGCGAGGCCAGGCACATCGAGCAGGTCCTTGGCCTTGTTGGTCTGCAGCGAACCGATCATGTGCCACTCGATGCCCGACAACTCCGCGAGCTCGAACGCCTTCAGCGACAACTCCTGCACGCGATTCTCACCGAACGCGCGCTGGCCCGCTTCAAACGCGGCGCGCGCCGACGACGCGGGGTGGAACTTGCTCACCGCAAGCAACTCGACCGCACCGTGCTCGCGACCCGCCGCAACGACCGCGGCGTCGATGCGCGCGCGGACGACGGCGAGGCGATGGATCACTTCGCTGCGGTCCATTCCGTTCCTCTAGTCGCGCGCTCCGCAGTCCGCCCAGTGCGCGGTCAGCGGCCCAGGAAAGCGCATGCGGCCGCGACGCACGAGCGCGGACTTGCCGGCGAAGTCGAAGCCCGCGAGCAAGGCATCCCACGCCTCGTAGTGATCGCACTCCATGACCCACGCCTGCAGCGCGTGCTGCACGCGGCCATCGCCGCGATGCTTCTCGCCGAGATGACGCGCGACGTTCTTCATGAACGACTCCGTCTCTTTGACGAACGTCGTGGCCGCGACGTCTTCGGGCCGGAACTGGAACGCCTCGATGAGGCTGTCGCGGTATGCGATCGACACTTGGCGCATCGACGCGCCGAGCAGGATGTCTTCGATCGCGCGCTTTTGGTCCATTGCCGCGCAGCTCAGTGGCGGAAGTGGCGGACGCCGGTGAACACCATCGCGACCTGCGCCGCATTGGCTGCGGTCACCACTTCAGCGTCGCGCTTGCTGCCGCCCGGTTGGATCAGCGCCGTGACGCCTGCGTCGGTGCAGACCTGCAAGCCATCCGCGAACGGAAAGAACGCGTCGCCCGCGGCAACCGCGCCCTTCGCGCGATCGCCAGCTTTGTGGCACGCGATGCGCGCCGAATCGACGCGGCTCATCTGGCCTGCGCCGACGCCGACCGTCCAGCAGCTGCCGTCGTCCTCGCGGCGCGCGAGCACGATCGCGTTCGACTTCACGTGCTTGCACACCGACCACGCAAAGCGCATCGCAGCGACTTCGTGGTCCGTGGCGCTGCGCTCGGTGGCGGGCTGGAGCTGAAGGCCTTCGCGCGGCATGTCCGCGGTCTGCATCAAGAAGCCGCCGCTGACCTGACGGCCAACGAAGCGATTGCGCGCGGCAGCATCCGGCAGTCCGCCGAGCTCCATCACGCGCACGCTCTTGCCCCACGTCGCCTTCTGCAGCGCAGCGAGCGCGGCATCGTCGATGTGCGGGGCGACGATCACTTCGAGGAACGTGCCCGTCGCGACGACCTTCTCGGCCATCGCCGCGTCGAACGTGCGGTTGGTAGCGAGGATGCCGCCAAACGCGGACACCGGGTCGCCGGCGATCGCCAGCTCGACCGCGCGCAGCGCCGTGGTCGCCTGCGCTGAGCCGCACGGGTTGTTGTGCTTCACCACGACGCACGCGGGCTCGTGGAACTCGAGCACGAGCGCCAACGCCGCGTCGGCGTCGAGGATGTTGTTGTAGCTCAGTTCCTTGCCGCTGCGTTGGCGCGCATTGGCGAGGTTGGGGCCGCGATCGCCAAAGGTGTAGAACGACGCGACCTGATGCGGGTTCTCGCCGTAGCGGAGGTCCTGCAACTTCTCGCCGCCCATGCTGATCTTCTGCGGGAAGAACGGCTCGCCAGGCATCGTGCGACGCTCGCAATCGAACCACGACGCGATCGCCGCGTCATAGGCAGCCGTGTGCGAGAACGCCTTCGCTGCGAGCTTGCGCAGCAGGTCCTGCGGCAATCGGCCGTTGTTCTCGCGCAGCGCGCGCAGCACCGCGGAGTAGTCCGCCGGATCGACGACGACCGCGACGTGCGCGTGGTTCTTCGCCGCGCTGCGGATCATCGCCGGGCCGCCGATGTCGATGTTCTCGACGACGTCCGCGCGCGACACGCCAGCCTTCGATGCTGTCTCACGGAATCGGTAGAGATTGACGCAGAGCAAGTCGATCGGCTCGATGGCGTGTGCCGCCATCGCAGCGACGTGACCCGCGTCGTCGCGGCGACCGAGCAATCCGCCGTGCACCTTCGGATGCAGCGTCTTGATGCGGCCGTCCATCAACTCGGGGAAGCCCGTGTAGTCCGCGACTTCTTGCACCTCGACCTCGGCTTCGACGAGCGCCTTCTTGGTGCCGCCCGTCGACAGCAATCCGAAGCCCAACTCTGCGAGTCCGCGCGCGAACTCCACCACACCTGCTTTGTCCGTGACCGAGATCAGAGCCCTGCGCATCACTTCTTCTCCGGCGGCTTCTGCTTGAGGTAGGCCTCGATGAACTTGTCGAGGTGCCCGTCGAGAACGCCCTGCACGTCGGACGTCTCGTAGTCGGTGCGCAAGTCCTTGCACATCTGGTAGGGCTGCAGCACGTAGCTGCGGATCTGGTTGCCCCAGCTGATCGAGCCGCGGTCGCCGTAGAACTTGGCGAGCTCCGCTTCGCGCTTGCTCAACTCCAGTTGGTAGAGCTTGCCCTTCAGCGTCTTCATCGCGGACTCGCGATTCTTGTGCTGGCTGCGCTCCGCCTGGCACGCGACGACGATGCCCGTCGGCATGTGCGTGATGCGGATCGCGGACTCGGTCTTGTTGACGTGCTGACCGCCTGCGCCCGAGCTGCGGTAGGTGTCGACCTTGAGGTCTTCCTTGCGGATGTCGATCTCGACGTCGTCATCAAACTCAGGCACCACTTCGACCGACGCGAACGACGTCTGCCGACGCGCCTGACCGTCGAACGGCGAGATGCGCACGAGGCGGTGCACGCCCTGCTCGGCCTTGAGGCGGCCATAGGCGAACGGGCCCTTCACGCGGATCGTCGCGTTCTTGATGCCAGCCTCCTCGGCCGACTGGAAGTCCATCTCCTCGACCTCGTAGCTGTGGCGCGGCGCCCACTTCACATACATGCGCAGCAGCATCTCAGCCCAGTCGTTGGCGTCGACGCCGCCAGCGCCCGGCTGGAGCGACACGATCGCGTTCCTCGAATCGTGCTCGCCGCCGAGCATGAGCTGGTACTCCAGCGAGTCGATCGCCGCCTGGATCTTCTGCTCCATCAGCTTGTGGGCCAACTCGTTGTTGTCCCAGAAACCGGGCTGACTCATCTGGTTCTCGATGCGCGCGAGCTCGCGGTGGCGTAGCTCGTAGTCAAAGAGACACCTTGAGCTGGTCTACTCTCAGCTCTGCTCTGCGGATTGCGTGGATGTGGTCCTGGAAGCCCATAGGGCCGAACATTGAACC
>CAIYFF010000313.1 GCA_903925435.1 uncultured Planctomycetota bacterium
CCGCCAAGCAGGCCGGCTGCGAGGTTGCCAACGCCTTGTGCCACGAGTTCGCGGTTGGGTGGCGACACGCGGCGCAGCGGGTCGACCTTGTCGGAGGCCTGCAGGTTCAGCAGGGATTCGAGCGACGCGAAGGCGGCGATCGTGAAGCCTGCCTGGATCACCTTTGCGTCGAACATCTTGGCGAAGTCCGGCGCATGCAGCAGGTCGCGCATGCGGACGCCTTCTTCGCCGACGACGGGCAGCCCGACGAGATGCTCAGGCTGGATCGCCCACGGCGATCCCGTCGCGCGGAGCGCTTCGCTGATCGCGAGGCCCGTCGCAAGCGCAGCGAGTGGCGCGGGAATGCGCGCCGACAGCGACTTGGAGCGCGACCACAACAGCATCACCGCGAGGCCCGAGAGCCCGACCAGCGTCGGTCCGGGCAAGAACGCATTCACGGCATACGCGATTTCGCTGAACGTGTTCTGCTTGTCCGCCTGGTCGAAGCCGAGGTCGCCTTCGTAGTCGGTGTCGACGCCGAGCAAGTGCGGCAGTTGCTTCAGCACGAAGACGATGCCGATCGAAGCCAGGAGGCCACGCGTCACGTTGCCCGGGATGAAGTTGGACAACGCGCCGCCGCGCGCGACTCCGAGCACGATCTGCACGACGCCGGCGAGGATCACGGCGCACAAGAACGCCTCGAAGCTGCCGCACTGCTGGATCTCGTAGACCAGCACACCGGACAGGCCGGCCGCAGGCCCCGTGACGCTGATGGGCGAGCCGCTCAGCGCGCCGACGAGAAGGCCGCCGAGGATGCCGGAGATCAGGCCGGCATGCAGCGGCGCTTTGCACGCGTGGGCGAGGCCCAGGCACAAAGGAATGGCAACCAGGAAGACGACGAGGCCGGCGACGAAGTCCGGCAGGCGGCCCGGCAAAGAGGGCCTGGGGACGTTGGAGAACGGCATGGAGGCTGTTGGTGTCTAGACCCGGAGAGGTCGGGCCGACGGGAGAAGTCTCGGGATTGTCCCAGTCAGGGCAAGCCTGCGTTGCGGTGCGCACCCAGGTTTCCTTGCGAGTCCGGTCCAAGCTGCGCGGTTCCACGCGTTCGCCGTGCTGCCGCAGCGCGGCTATCTTGCGCGGCCCCGGCCTTCCGCCGATTGCCCGCTGTGCGGGCGCAACTCCAAAGGACGTTCATGCGCACCCTCCTCTTCGTTTGCGGCGCCGTTGCGCTGCTTCTGACTCCTGCGATTGCCCAAGAGTCTGGTCTCGATCGATTGCGCGAGCTGCATGGCGCGTACTCCAGCGCCAGGGAGACCACGAAGGGCGAGATGGAAGAGCTCATGAAGTCTGCGCGCGGCATGGAACGCGGCAGCGATGAGCAGAAGCAGTTGATGACGAAGCTCACCGAACTCCGCGGCAAGGTCGCGACCGCGCAGAAGGACCTGTTCGACGCATTCGCGAAGTGCGACTGGACGAAGCTCGACGTCGCGAAGGATGGCGAGATCCTCAAGGAGTGCCTGCCTGCCGTCGTTGCTGACGCAGCGAAGCCCGAGGAGGCGGTGAAGGCTGGCGAGTTCTACCTCGCCAACTTCTCGTCCGAGCGCGGCGCGGACGCGATGCGCGGTGGCTCACTGCCGATGGCGATGTTGGCGATGGGCAACTTCGATGGCGCGAAGGCGATGCTCAAGGATGCTGCGGACAAGGCCGAGGGGCCGTCGAAGGTGCGCACGATGCTGAACTACGGCGACGTGGTCGCAGTCGGCGGTGACGTCGAGGGCGCACGCAAGGTCTACGAAGCGGCCGATGAGCTCGCGGACAAGGGCACCAAGTCCTACGTCAAGTTGCGTCTCGAACTGATCGGCAAGCCAGCGCCGGAAATCGACAGCAAGACGTGGGTAGGTGGCGATGCGAAGCCGTTGTCTGCGATGGTGGGCAAGGTGGTGCTCGTCGACTTCTGGGCCACGTGGTGCGGCCCGTGCCGCAGGGTGATGCCGGGCATCAACGAGATGTACAAGGAGCACAACCAGGACGGCCTCGAAGTGATTGGCGTCACTCGCTTCTACCCCAGCGGCTACATGCCGAAGGACAAGTCGCAGATGCTGACTGGCGGCGAGACGGTCAAGGGCATCACCGAGGAGACCTACGTCGACCACATCGCGAGCTTCCGCAAGAACACGGAGATCGCGTATCCGTTCGTCGTCACGCTCGAGCAGGACTTCAACAAGTACTACGTGTCCGGCATCCCGACGCTCGCGGTCGTCGGCAAGGACGGCAACATCGCATTGGTCACCGTCGGCGCCGGCAGCGAAGGCTTGCTGAAGGCTGCGGTGAAGAATCTGCTGAAGGCCAAGTGAGTCGTCTCGCCGCAGCGGCCTTCGTGGCCTTGGTTGCCGCTGCGTGCGAGAAGGAGTCTGCGCGCGGCGGTGTCGTCGCGCCTCATCGTCCCGCGCACGTGGGATCGCGCGCGTGCGCTGAGTGCCATGCGCAGCAGCACGCGGACTGGAGCGGCTCGCATCATGCGCTCGCGATGCAGCCGGCGACCGCTGCGACCGTGCTCGGCGACTTTTCTGGCGTCGAGTCGCGGCACGCAGGCACCGTCGCGAAGTTCTTCCGGCGAGGCGAAGCGTTCTTCGTGCAGGTCGAAGGCGCGGACGGCGCCATGGCGGACCACGAAGTGCGTTGGACCTTCGGCGTGGCGCCGTTGCAGCAGTATCTCGTGGCGCTCGATCGCGGCCGACTGCAGGCGCTCGATGTCGCATGGGACGCGCGCGATGCCGCGCTGGGCGGTCAGCGTTGGATCTGGCTGCATCCCGATGAGCGCATCCGGCCCGGCGATCCGCTGCACTGGACCGGGCCCGCGTTCGAGTGGAACCACATGTGCGCCGAGTGCCACTCGACCAACGTGCAGAAGGGCTTTGACGCCGCGACGCGCAACTACGTCACGACGGCGAGTGAGCACGGAGTCGGTTGCGAAGGTTGCCACGGCCCAGGCGAGGCGCACGTCGCATGGGCACAGCGTGGCGACGCCGCGCGCGCGAACGATGCCAACAAGGGGCTCGCGCACCTGCTGCACAAGCCGGGCGTGTTCGCGTTTTCAGATGGCGCGGTCACGGCATCGCGCGTCGATGCGAAGGATCGCAGCGAGCAGGAGTCCTGCGCGCGCTGCCACAGCCGGCGCACGACGACGCGCGAGGACTATGAGTTTGGTCGGCCGCTGCTCGACACGCACTTGCCGGCGCTGCTCGACGATCCGCTCTACTTCGCGGACGGCCAGATTCGCGACGAGGTGTTCGAGCACGGCTCGTTCTTGCAGAGTCGCATGCATGCGGCGGGTGTGACCTGCGGCGATTGCCACGAGGCCCATTCGGGCAAGTTGCTCGCCGAAGGCAACGCGCTGTGTGCGCGATGCCACATGCCATCGCACTACGACCAACCGTCGCATCATCATCATGCTGCTGGCACAAAGGGCGCGTCGTGCGTCGAGTGCCACATGCCAGAGCGCGTCTACATGGTGGTGGACCCGCGCCGCGACCATTCGATCCGCGTGCCGAGGCCCGACCTCGCGCTGCGGCACGGCGGTCCCGATGCGTGCACGCAGTGTCATCAAGGCAAGTCGGCGAAGTGGGCGGCGGACGAGATCGCGGGATGGCGCGGCAAGGATGCTCCGCCGCTGAGAGACCACTGGGCTGCTGCCATTGCCGCGGGCCACAGTGGCGCGCCGCAGAGCGAGCGACTTCTCGTCGAAGCGATGCGGCGCTCGGAGTGGCCTTCGATCGTGCGCGCGACTGCGGCGCGGTTGTCGGCGTCGTCGCGCGGCGATGCCGCCGATCGCGAGTTGCGCACGCTGCTGCGGGATCCCGATCCGCTCGTGCGCTATGGCGCCGTGCTCGGAATGGAAGGTCGCGAGCCTATGGCGCGAGTCGCGGCGCTTTCGCCGATGTTGACGGATCCGATCGCCAATGTGCGCTCGCAAGCTGCGTTTGCGCTCGCGGATTGCGAGTCGCTGCTCGGCGCTGCGGACCAGCGCGCGTTCCTGTCGGCGGCGGCGGACTACGAGTCAGCCCAACGCTCCAACGCCGAGCGCGACTTTGCGTGGGTCAACTTGGGTCTCTTCGCTGCGCGGCGAGGACGCATCGAGGAGGCGCAATCGCATTGCCGCCGCGCGCTGCTCGCGGATCCAGGCTCGGTCCGCGCCGCCGTCAACCTCGCAGACCTGCTGCGCGAGTCAGGCCGCGACGCAGATGGCGAAGTCATCCTTCGCACGGCTCTGTCCCACGCGTGGGAGAAGGCTCCATTGCAGCACGCGCTCGGGCTCCTGCTCGTTCGCGCAGGGCGACGCGAGGAAGCGATGGCAATGCTCGCCGAGGCTGCTCGCGCTTCGACTGCGTCCGCGAGGCACCTCTACGTCTTCGCGGTGGCGCTCGCGGGCGAGGGAAGAACGGAGGATGCCGTGTTGCAGCTCGAAGCCGCGCAGCGCCGGGATCCGTGGAACCGCGACGTGCTCGAAGCGCTCGCGACGTTCACCGCGACGGCTCGCGGAGCCGCGCATGCGAGTCCTTGGGCGCAGAAGCTCGTCGAGTTGGATCCGCAGGACGAAGCGCTGCGCGCGCAGTTGGTCGAGTTGCA
>CAIYFF010000314.1 GCA_903925435.1 uncultured Planctomycetota bacterium
CGGTCGACCGCGATCAATAGGCCTTGGCCTTCGCGCGGAGCAGCACGTCGTCCACCAACGCAGCGAACGAAGCCGCGGCGCCGCCGAGGCCGACGTTGCCGCGCATGCGCAAACGCATGCCGTCTTCGTCGCATGTGATCGACCACGACATCGATCCAAGCGCCTTCGCAAACGCCTCCGGCTCGGGCAGGTCCACGCTGGAGAAGCCGAGCTCTTCTTGGTTGTCGTCGATCAGCGGGAACAACCGGGCTTCCGCCGTGCGCCAGTAGCGTTCGCAGAAGCGGCCCGGACGCAGGTGCACGAATGCCATGGCGCCTTCGTCCGCTAGCGCTGCAGCGACGAAGTCGGTCTCGCGGAACAGGCTCGTCGTCTCGTCGGCGCGTTGCTTCATCGCGTCGAGCAGCGCCTTGGTCGTCGATCCAATCACGAGGCAACCCTCGTGGATCGCATAGCTCGGCGTCAGTTGCAGGCCGCTGTCCTCGCCGATCGGAGCCGAGCAGTAGTGCACCTGCGTGTCGCCTTGCATGCGCACCTTCCACTCCAGGCCCTGCTTCGCCATCGCAACGCGCATCGAGTCGAGATGCTTGCCGACGACTGCCGCATCGCGAATCTTGGCGATCGCGACCGCTTCAGGAATCGGCGCGGGCGCATTACCGAGCGAGAATCCCACGCTGATCGAGCCTTCGATCGACGCGAACAGTTCTTGGATCTCCGCGTCGGACATGCCGGCCTCGCGGAAGCCGCGGAGGAAGTCGCGCGCGGCGTCGCGACGAGCATCGCGTGCCTGATCGCGCGGCAACTGGCTGCAGAATTGATCGAATGCGGCAGCGGCAGCGTTGGCGTCGAGCCGCAGGCCAGCGAACGCCAGCGTGTCCTTGCTGAGGAACTTCGCGGCTTCGAAGTCGACTTGCCCCGAGAGCGCAGCCTTCAACAGACCGTCTTTGTTGCCGCGCACTTGGATGTCGAGCGTCTCGACCGTGCCAGCAGATGACGGGCCGGCCGCGAGGTACGCGCCGCCAAGCGATTCGATGCCGAGCGCACGGCCGAAGTCCGCAGCCTCGTATGGCAGAAGCGGCTCCACCATCGGCAGCATCGGCGCCACGTTGACGAACATCTCGACGAGCGGGTCTTCGAGCAAACGCGCGCGCTGGCTGCCGAGCGAAGAGCCGGCTGCGAGCGACGGCTGTTGTTGGCTGCGCACCGCGAGGATCTCGCGCAGATAGCCTTCGCTGTTGGTGAACACGAACGCGCCGTCGTGATGCACCGCATACAGCGTCGGCATGCCTTCGCCTTCGACGAGCGTGCACGCGACGCCTGCGGCCGAGCCCTTCTGCACGCGAGTCGGCTCAGGCCGCGCGGATGCGAGCTGCGACAGCAACGCGTCGATCTCCGCGCCGGAGTTGCCTTCGTCAACGACGAGCGCAAGCGACGGGCCAATGCCGAGAATCGTCGGACGACCGAGTCCGATCGCCATCGGCCGACGCAGCAGCGCGCGCGCGGCGGAGAGCTGCAGCGGCGATTGCGCAAACCCATCGCGCACCCGCGCAGCGGCCTGCTCCAGCATCGCAGTCACGCGCGCATCGCGCGTGGCGGCGGGGATGCCTTCCACGAACGACTTCACGAGCGTTGCGGCTGCATGCCCATTCACAGCGCTCGTGCAGCGATCGAGGCCGCCGAACGAGGCCATCGCCCACGTTCCTGCAGGCAAGCTGTCGGCAGGCAGTTTGGACTGTTGCGCTGCTGCGGATGCAGCGAATGCGAGGACGACGGCGGGCAGGAAGCAGAAGGTGTTCCTAGGCATGGCTCGGCAGGGTCGGTCGGAGTTTGGCGGCATAGCCGCGAGGCGGCGCCTGTTGCCGGCGCGCGAGCAAAGCTGTCGCGCGCCAAGAGGCTGCCGCTACGGAACGACGCGCGAATATTGGCCGCGCGCCGCCGCGAGCAAGTGGCTCAGTTCCAGAGGAAGCCGACTACGACCGCGAGCATGCGGACACCGGCTAACCCCAGCGCATTTGCGCCGGGGTCATAAGCCCCAGAACTTGACCTCGGGCTCCAGATACACGCCGAACTGCGACTGCACGCGCTTGCGCACCTCGTCGATCAACTCGACGAACTGCGCGCAGTTGCCGCTGCCGGTGTTGATGAAGTAGTTGGCGTGCAAGCCGCTTACTTCGATGCCGCCATTGCGGAGCGTCTTGCAGCCAGAAGCCTCGATCAGGCGGCCCGCCGCGTCGCCTGGCGGGTTCTTGAACACGCAGCCGACGCTGCGCTGGCTCACAGGCTGCGTCGCGTTGCGTCGCTTCAACGACTCGGAGAACCGCTGGAAGATCGCATTCGGATCGTCCTCGTGCAGCTCCCACGTCGCATGCAGCACGATGCGCCCTTCGAGTCCGCCATCGCGATAGCGCGGCTTCATGTCCTTCTTGGACCAGACGACGAGTTCGCCAGACGGATCAAGCAGCGTCAGCGACGTGAGGTATTCGAACGTCTCGCCATCGCGCGTGCCCGCATTCATCGCAACTGCGCCACCGACGTGCGCAGGGATGCCGGTCAGTTTCTCTAGGCCGGCGAGACCAAGTTCCTTGGTCGAACGCATCAGGCTCGCGAGCGTGACGCCCGCGCCCGCGGTGATGCGGTTCTGGTCGCGCACCATCCGATTGTGATCGCCGAGGTGCAGCACTGCGCCGCGCACGCCTTGGTCCGAGCACAGGACGTTGCTGCCGCCGCCGAGCACGCGCAGCGGAATGTCGTTCTCGCGGCAGACGCGCACGCACAAGGCTGCGTCTTCTTCCGTGAACGGCTCCAAGAACCAGTCCGCGGGGCCGCCGACGCGAAGATGCATGTAGGGCGCGAGCGCTACGTTCTCGCGCACGGCGCCGCGCATGCCTGAGAGCGCAGCGCGCATGTCACATGTCCGCAAGGATGGCCTCCTTGGCGCGGTCGACATCGCCCGCGCCGAGCACGAGCACGAGGTCGCCATCGTTCCGGCTCGATGCAACGCGCTGTGGCAAGTCATCGACGCTGCCACCAGCCGAGCACATACCGCCGCGATCCAACACGGCCGCGACGAGGTCGCGCGCCGAGACGCTGGCCTTGATCTCCGCGCTCTCGCGCGCGCCGTAGATGTCTGCGATCAGCGTGCAATCTGCGAGCGCGAGCGCATCGGCAAACTCCGGCAACAGCGCGAGCGTGCGCTGGTGCTGATGCGGTTGGAACGCAACGAGCAGTCGGCGACCAGGGAATCGCTTGCGCGCAGTGTCGAGCACGGCGCGGATCTCGGCGGGATGGTGCGCGTAGTCGTTGACGAGGATGCCGCCGCGCGGGCCGTGCATCACTTCGAAGCGACGCTTCACACCGGCGAACTGCGCGATGCCTTGGCCTGCGCCCTCGAGGTCGGCGCCTGCGACGTGCGCAAGGCCGAGCGCGAACAGCGCGTTGCCCATGTTGTGGCGGCCCGACAGCGACATCGTGACGCGCGACAGCCTGCGACCCTCCACCACCGGGCAGAACGACCAGTGCCCACCTTGCTCACGCACGTCGAGCGCGCGGATGTCGGCGAACAAGCCCGAGCCCACCGTCAGGATGCGCACATCGCTGCGCAGGCTCGCGAGCACCGCGGCAGGCACGCTCTCGTGCACCAGC
>CAIYFF010000315.1 GCA_903925435.1 uncultured Planctomycetota bacterium
CAACATCGCGCGCAACCCGCTCTGGGGGCTGCTTGCGCAGTCGGCGTCGATGCTGTGCGGCATCGCCGCATCACCAGGCTTGCCTTGCTCGACCGCGTCGTCAGCGCGCTCGATCGGTTGCTCTTTGCCACTCCGGCCTTGCTGCGAACGCAGCATCGCGGCGCGCAACCGTTCGCGATCGGGGAGCACCATCAGCCTTCGGCTCCGAATGCAGCAGCATCCTCGGATCCACCAGAACGCTCCGCATCCCGTGCGCGCGGTGCGTCGCCGAGAAGGCCGTCCAAGATCGCAATCGCGACCTGCTTGCTGCGCGCGCCGAGGCTCGGGTGCGGGCCGACGCATGCGGGACAACCCGTGCTGCACGGACACCGACGCGCGACGCCGACGGCCGCGCGCAGCAAGTCGCGGTGCGTGCGGAACACGCGCTCCGACAACCCGACGCCGCCCGGCACGCGGTCGTAGAGGATCAGCGTCGGCGCCTGGAAGTGCGGATGCTGCACTTCGCTGAGCACGCGCACATCGCCGGGATCGACGCGCAAGAACAACGGCACGAGGCCCTGCAGCAACTCGCCGATGCCCTGCAAGCACGCAGCTTCGCCGCCGCGCAGGAAGCCGAGGCGCGCTACCAACTCAGGTCGCAACACGAGCGCGCATGCTTCGGTCTCGAACTCTTCCGGCGGCAAGTGGATCTCGCCGATGCCGACGTTCTCGCGCGTGTAGAACTTGATCTTCTTGAAGGCCTTGCTGAGCGTGCTGACGTGCACTTCGCCGCGGTGCGCGACATAGCCAGCGTGCTCCGTGGTCTCGCCGATGCGCAGCACCTTGACGTCGGTCTCCGAGTCGGCCTCGGTGTAGTAGTCGGCGTCGATCTTGCGCACGAACGCGCGCCGATCCTGATAGTCGAAGCGCTCGACGATCCACGTGTCGCCTTGGTGGCCGTAGATCGCGCCTTGATAGACCTCGGTGATCGCAGACGGCCGATCGATCTCAGCGAGGATCGTGCGCGACTCCACATCTTGGATCGTCACGTTGTCCATGTCCGCGGCGTTGAGGCTGACGCCTTCTGCCGGATACGTGAGGTCGGCGTAGTAGTAGCGGCCATCGCGCTTCACGAGGACCTGCATGTCCTTCTCCAAGAAGTCGAGCGCCTGGTCGAGGCCTTGGGCCTGGCCGAAGCCGATCGTCTCGTCGATCGGCAACTCGAACGCGGCGCAGCGCAGATGGTTGGTCAGGATGATCCCGTTGTCGGGATCGATCGCGACCGCGTCGCGGCGCCCGTCGAACAAGTAGCCAGGCTGCTGGCACAAGAACTGGTCCATCGCCGAACTGCGCGCGACCATGATCACCGCGCTCTCTTGCGTGCGGCGACCGACGCGGCCGGCGCGCTGGAACGTGCTCGACACCGTGCCGGGATATCCGACGAGCACACAGACATCGAGGCTGCCGATGTCGACGCCGAGTTCGAGCGCGCTCGTCGAGACGACCGTTTTGATCTCGCCGCTTTTGAGGCCGCGCTCGATCGATCGCCGCAGCTCCGGCAAATAGCCGCCGCGATAGCCCGCGACCGACGACTGCGGGATTCGCTTCTTCTGCGCGTCGTCGCGCAGGTACTTGAGCAACACCTCGGTTCCGTTGCGCGATCGCGTGAAGAAGATCGTCTGCAGCCCTTGGCCAAGCAACTCGCCGCCGATCTGCCGCGCCGCTTCGCTTGCGGGCACGCGCAGACCTTGCGCCGGGCTCACCAGCGTCGGATTCAAGAACAGGTAGTGCTTGCGGCCGCGCGGACTGCCGTCTTCGTCGACCACTTCGACCGGGCGCTCAAACAGCCGTTTGCCGTGCTCGCCCGCGTTTGCGATCGTCGCCGACGCGCCGCAGAACACGGGATCGCTGCCGTAGTGCCTGCAGATGCGCTGCAATCGTCGCAACACGTTGGCGACGTGGCTGCCATAGATGCCCGACAGCGTGTGCAGTTCGTCGACGACGACATAACGCAGCGCCGAGAACAGGCCCTGCCACTTCGTGTGGTTGGGCAGGATCCCCGCGTGCAGCATGTGCGGGTTGGTCAGCACGAGGTGACCCTTCTCGCGCAGCGCTTGCCGCACCGGCGGCGGCGTGTCGCCGTCATAGACCGCGACCGTGAGGTCCTCTCGCCCCACCGCGGCGAGCAAGCCTTCGAGGTCGCGCATCTGGTCGCGCGCCAACGCTTTGGTCGGGTAGAGGTAGAGAGCGCGCGCTGCGAGTCCTTCGCGCAGCAACGCGTCGAGCACCGGCAAGTGGTAGCACAGCGACTTGCCCGACGCCGTCGCCGTCGCGACGACGCAGTGCTTGCCCG
>CAIYFF010000316.1 GCA_903925435.1 uncultured Planctomycetota bacterium
AGCGTCCACATCAGGCCCTGCTGCCAGTTGCGATGTGCGTCGACGATGCGCGCGCGCTCTTCGTAGCCCGCCTCGGGATAGCCGTAGTTGAGGCCGATCGCGTCGGTCGAGAAAGCGCCGTTGTTGTTGCTGTCCGTCTTGCGGTTCGGCATGTGCACCGGATGCCACGGGGCCATGCGGTTGCCGGCGTCGAACCAGCGCAGCAGCAGCTCGAACTCGCGCTCGTCGTAGTTCGCGGGCCGCGGCCACGCGACGCGGTTCTGCGGGTCGTCCGTCGCGCACAGGCGGTAGCAGTAGGCCTGCACGCGCTTGTCGCCGGCGCCGTCCGGCTCGTTCGAGGCTGGCTCGACGCCCGGAAGCAGTCCGCTCGAAGGATCGCCGGGCCGCACGTAGGGATCGACGTCCTGCGCGAACTGGTGCTTCGTCGCCTGCCAGACCGCGACGCCATTCAACGTCTCGCCGTAGGTCGCGTTGGCTTCGCGGCCGACCGCGAAGTCACACCCGGCGGCGGCCAGCAGATCGCCTTCGTAGCTGCAGTCGAGGAACACGCGCGCATGGATCACGCGGCCGTCTTCCATGCGGATCGAGCGCACGCGGGCGCCGTCCTTCTGGACTCCGGCCGCAGAACGGTCGATCCGCGCCACGATCGGCTCGACGCGCGCTTCCTTCAGCATCGCGTCGAACTGCGCCGTCGCGACGTGCGGCTCGAACGTGAACGCGACGTCGCGCCCCTTCTCCTGGCCGCGGCCGGGGAACTTCGCGCGCTCTTCGCGGGTCCAGTTCGCGTCCTGGTCGTAGTGCTTGCGAACGCCGCGGTAGAAGTCGCGCGCAAGCCCACCGATCGCCGCGTCGCGGCCGACATCCGTGGCGCCAAGGCCTGACGTCGTGAGTCCGCCGACCCAGTTGTCGCAATCGACCAACGCGACGCTGCGCGAAGAACGCGCTGCCTGCACCGCGGCGACGACGCCTGCCGAGGTCGCGCCGTAGACGCACACGTCCACTTCGATGGGCGGCGGAGCCGAGCGGAAGGAAGCGCAGGAGGAAACGGCCGCGGCCAATAGAGCCGCGAGCCACACACGCCGAGTCACTTCACTTCGCATCATTGCGTTCCGATCCCAATCCGCCGGCCTGCTCGATCGCCTTGCGCAGTTCATCGACTTGATCCTGCAGTTCGAGCAGGTCGCGCTGCGCCGTCATCAGCCGGATCCACTTGCGCTTCTCGACGAGCGGATAGCCCATGTAGTCGCCGGCTTCCTCGACGTCGAACAGCACACACGAGTTGCCGCCGATGCGCACGTCATCGCCGATCTTGCGGTGGCCTGCGATCGACACGTGGCCCGCCATCGTCACGCGATCGCCGAACACCGTGCTGCCCGCGACAAAGGTCGCGCCCGCGAACGCGCCGTCCTCGCCGACGACGCAGTTGTGGCCGAAGTGGCAGAGGTTGTCGATCTTGGTGCGCGCGCCGATCTTGGTGTCGCCGATGGCGCCGCGGTCGATCGTGCAATTCGCGCCGATCTCGACATCGTCGTCGATGCGAACCGAGCCGAGCTGGGGCACCTTGGTCCACTTCGCGCCGTCGCGCGCGTAGCCAAATCCGTCGCTGCCGATGACCGCGCCCGAATGGATGACGACGCGGTCTCCGAGCGAGAGCCCGTGGTAGCACACAACGCGCGGATAGAGCACGCAGTCGCGGCCGATCTTGGTGCCGTCGCCGACGAAGGCGCCAGCCATGATCACCGTGCCGGCGCCGACCTTGACCTTGCCGAGCACCGCGTTGGGCCCGATCTCGACGGGCGCTTCGAGTTGCGCCTCGGGGTGCACGGTCGCAGTCGGATGGATCGAGTGCTGCTTCGCGCGAGGAACCGGGTGGAAGTGCAGCGCGACCTTCGCGAACGCAAGACCGACGTCCTCGACGACGATCTGCGCCGCCTGGGTGTCGAGTTCTTCGTAGACGATCAACGCGCCCAACCGCGTGGAGCGTGCGGCATCGCGATACTTGACGTCGCGCACGAAGCCGATGCGATCCGCTCCCGCCATGCGCAAGTCGGCCACGCCGACGATCGGCAGTGCGCCATTGCCCACGAAGCGGCCGCCGAGCAAGGCGGCCAGCGAAGACACCGTCTCCGTCATCTCGAAGTCCGTATAGGTAAGGTTGCGAGCTTTGCCGCAGCTTCGCGCAGGCGATCTTGCGGCCAATTCGGATCGTAGGCAATGCTGTCGCCGATCGAACGGAAAAGGGCGGCGCCCGCAGCGTTGCGAACGCCTTCGTCTTCGTCGACCAGCCCTTTGCCCAACGCATCGAGCGAGCCTTCGTCGACGCGTCCCGCAATCGCGACCATCAGCGCCTGACGCTGCGCAGCAGTCCCATCGAGCAAGGATCGCATCGCTGCAGTCGCGGGCAAGTCCGCGCGCCAGATGCGCACCAACTCCTTCTGCGCGGAGCGGCGCGCCAACTGCGCATTCGCGGCCTCGAGCACGAACGGATCCGCCAATTCGCGCAGCGCGGACAACGCGCCGTTCGACAACTCTGCGCGCCCCCACTCGTCCACCAGCGCGCGAGCGCACCTCGACCCATGCAGCGTGCGCAGCGCCACGGCGAGCGGGCCCTCTTGCACCGCAAGTTCGCACAGTCGCGAGCCCGACGGCAAGCGCGCGAAGTCCTCGATCGGCGATCGTGGCTGCGAGCCCTCGAGCACGTCGCGAAGGAGCGGCGATGCGACCCCATACAACGATGGATCGATCGCCAACGCGGCGTTCGCAGCAGCGCGGCGTTCCTTGAGTCGCTGCCCCACGCGGTCCGGCAAGGCGAGCGCTGCTTGCAGCACAGGCGACGGACAACCAAACGGCAGGAAGCGCGCGGCCATCGCAGCCGCATTCGCGACCTGCTCCGGCACAGCGCGATCTGCTGCGAGGATCGCAAGCTCGGCGCGTCGCACGCGCAGCTGCACCAATTCTCTCCGCAATAGCACGCTGCCAGGCGCCGCGCGCACCGCGTTGGCGAGCGCTGAATCCGCCGCCGGCCAGGCGGCAGCGTCGTCGGATAGCGCATCGAGTCGCGCGGACCAACACGCAGGGAGCAATCGCGACGGGATCGAACGGAGCACGCGCAAGTTGCCCGCAAGGTTGCCTTCGCTGCCGTGCTCGTTGGCCATCTGCGACAACGCGCGCACATCGGCGTCGCGCATCGGTCGTCCGTGCGGCAGGGCATCGAGGACGAGCGCGTCGTCGAGGTCTTGCGGCGATCCGATCCCCGCTGCGTGCAATCGCCAGCGCGCGTCGAGCGAAAGCTGCGCGAAGCGCTGCGCCACGACGCGCGGATCGGGCTCGCGCGAGAGGCACGCCACGACCGCGGTTCGATCGCTGACAACCACGCGGCAGAACGGATGCGCGTTCGATGCGGCGGACAACACTGCCGCGACCAAGCGCGGGCTCGCGCGATCCAACGCGAACGCGAACACCACCGGCCCGTCGCCTGCGACCCGGCGCATGGCAGCGTGCTCCTCGATGGTTGCGCGCAGCGAACTCGCGGCGCCCAACAAAGTCGCGTCCACGACCGCGCCGCACGCGGAAGTCGCAGTCAGGCGCAGCAACGCGCGAGCGCCCACTTCGACGCAATCTGGCGCAACCGCCTGCACCAACGTGCCCCGCGCTGGCCCATCGACGGCGAGCCGAGGCCGAAGCGAGACCACATCCGCACACGGCTCCGCGCACCACGAGACCGGCAACCCAAATGCGCGCGCGGACTCCGCGAATGCGCCAACGCCTTGGTCCACGTTCGCGATGGGCCGCTCTCCAGCGCCATAGAGCGCGACCATCGCCGCAACGAGGTCTGCGTGATGATGACGCGGCCCCGCACGATCCGCTTCGCGCCCGCGGACGCACAGGACGACATCCTGTGTGCGCGGCTCCCACGACGCGCGAGCGACACCAATTGCAGACAGCGGTCGTTCGCCAGCGTCGCGACCCGATGCGTCGGCAATCGCTGGCGCAGCAGAGTGCGCGATCGCAACCGAAGCACCGACGACGAAGGGGATCCATCCCGACGCAGTCCAGCGGATCGACCACGCACCGACGCATGCGGTCAGCGCTGCGATCGCGCAGCTTGGGGACCAACCGAAATGCGCGGCGCATCCGGTCACCAACGCGCCGATGCCGAAGCCCCAGGCGGCGCGTCGCCTCGATGCCGCGCGCGCCGAGACACACAGGAGGGAAGCAGCGATCGCGACGCAGACGATCGCTGCCGCGGCAGACCCGGAGCCCGCCGCATACGCGCAGATCGCCGATGCGGTGGCCGCGGCGCTGCGGCGCAGGCCACCGCCAATGCCATTGCCATTGCCATTGCCATTGCTTCCGCCGAGCCACGGCGCGATGCAGCAACCGAGTGCGACCGCTAGGCAGGCAGCCCAACCTGCATCGACGAGCGGCCACGCGACTGGAATCGGGCCCGCGCCATACGGCATCGCCAAACCCCACGCTGCGATCGCGCCCGCGATGGACGCATGCGCGACGCTTGCCTCCGCAGCGCCGTCTCCGGTCACACCGACGGAGTTGGTCCGAGCCCCCGCGAACGCGAATGCGAACGCCACTCCAGAGCAGCCGATCGCCTCAGGCCACGACACTCCGGGGGCCATCTCGGCACAGGCAATCGCGACCGCTGCGCCCAGCGCGCCTCGCAGCCAGAGCATGGAACCACTTCCATCGCCGCGCGCAGTTGCCAAGTCCCATCGACGCGCGAACTCCAGCCCACACGCTGCCACCGGAACCGAGAGCACGACCATGCCGACCCACCAACCGGCACCCTCCGCACCATCTGCCACGGCCATCGCCATCGCCGACACCGCGACGAGCGCGGCAGACGCGAACGGTGCCCGCGAAATGCGAACTGGTTGCGGCACCCAACGGGGCGCCGCTGCAAACGGCAGCCAAACCGAGGCGAACACGATCCACGTCTCCACCGCGCCGAGCCCGGACGTTCCCCACCACGCCGAGAAGAGCGAGGCCGCTGCCACCACCCACAACGCGGCCCCGAAGCCCAACGCGAAGTCAGCCGCCAGCGACACAGCGCGCCCGGCTCCCGTGAGACGGGAATCCGGCAGCGATTGCGGGGCGACCGAGAGGAGCGACATCGGCCACAACATAGAACGAGGGAAGGACTTGCGAACCCCCACCCGCACCGCCAGACCGCATCCACCCCCTACTGATGAACGGAGTGGCCT
>CAIYFF010000317.1 GCA_903925435.1 uncultured Planctomycetota bacterium
CAGCCCGTGAGGCCCAGCACGTCGAGCGGGATTCCGCCGGGGACTTCCGTGCTGATCAACAGGATCGTGAACACGCCGTTCGGCAGGCTCTGGATGTTGCTCGCGTTGACCGTGAACGTGCCGCCGACTTGTGGGGCCGAGCCCGCGGCTGCCGCGATCGTGAGCGGACGGACGACCGTCGTGCTGACCGTGCGGCCGTTGACTGCCGACAGGTCCGAAACGCCCGGGTCCGCCGAGTTGCCGCCGGCCGTGTAGCCGACGTAGAAGGTGCCCGTCGTGACCTGAACGGTTTGCCAGCGGATCGTCATCTGGCCGCTCGGGGAGAGCGCGATCTGGAAGGTCTCAGCCGGGTTCGTCTGGTATTCCGGCACCGCATTCCACGTGATGACGTACTCACCCGTTGCTACGTCGAGGTCGGCGTAGACGCCCGCCGGGGAAACTGCACCCGGAGCGTAGAGGTCGCGCCAGAAGCCCATCACGCGAGCGGGGCCCGCGAGCATCTCCGCAGTGGTGGGCGTCCAGTCGACCGTCGGGGCCGTGGCGCCGAGGGTGATGTAGCCGTTACCGGACGCGTAGATCTGCGAGATCGTCGTGCCATTGAAGGGGAACGCGAACGGCAGCGTCAGCGGGAGGTTGTCGTCGTCACCGGCCGTGAGGCGGTTGGTGAAGCCCGAGAACCACGTCGGCGAGATGTTGGGGAGCGCGATGTAATCCGTGGCGCCGGACGGCAGCAGCGAAAGGTTGCGGCCGTTGAGGTCCGCCGGGTTGGCTGCAGAGAACACCTCGTAGAGCGACGGGCCGACTGGAGCCGGGCAGCCGCTGCCAACCGACTGCGAGCTGGCGGGCAGCGGCAGGGAGTTGGGCGTGCAGCTGACGTCAGAGATGAGGTAGCCCGGCGACGTCGGCGACCACAGCATCTTCGTGTTGCTGTAGACGAACGGCGTGCCCGCGGTGGCCGTGAGGACCTGCGCGAAGTTGTTCTGCGTGATCACGACGGGGCGCGTCGCGAGCGAAACCGGGTTGGAGACCGATCCGGCGCCAGGGCTTGCGCCGACGATCGGGTTGGCATCCGTCGTGCACGGGCCGTAGGTCACCGTGACGCTGCCGCTCGCGTCGAGCACAACCTGCATGCTGTTCGGGTTGGTCGTGAGGAACTGGTAGACGCCAGCCCAAGTGATCTTCGCAATGCCGGGGACCGAGGCGTCGTAGTAGATGTGGCCGCTGCCGGCTGCGCCCGGATTGAGGTCCGTCCACATCGGGCAGATGCGCGGCGCTTGCGCGAGCAGTTCTGCTTCCGACGGCGAGAAGTCCGCCGCGCCCGCGACCGCGCCAAGCCAGATGTAGCCGTTGGAGCTGACGCAGATATCGGTGTAGGCAACGCCGTTGTAGGTGAACGTGAACCCGAGCGGCAGCGCTGCTGAGTTCGAGTCATCCGTCAACAGGAGGTCGGTGCCGAGAACAGTGTCGAAGCAAGGGCTCTGGGCAGAGACTGCCGCAGCGACGCCGAGTGCAAAGAGAGAGGCGGTGACTTTGCGAAGCATGGGGGATCAGAGATGTGGAGGGGGGCTGTGCGCAGATGCAACCGACATCTGCCCGAGAACAGAGGCGCACCCAAGTGCGGGCGCGACTCCTTCAGTAGCCGCGGTCCGACGCAAGGCCCGCTTCGTTTGTGCCGTGCCGCATCGGGAATCAGTCCGCGATCGGTCCACGTAGGGGCGTGCATGTCCTTCGGTCCCATGACGGTGGGCCGTGTGCCCGAGGGGCATTCGGACCCATGCGCCGCATCAAGCAGCGCGATAGCCACGCCGACAGCGAAGCCCCGGCGTTGTGCCGCCGGGGGCGTCGGGGCGAAGGTCCTGGCCAGCGCCGCGGTCCGCATCCTTAACGAAAACGCCCGGGCTGCCGTCGTGCGGCAACCCGGGCGTTCTCGTCGGACCGTCAGGTCCTACTCAGCTCACAGGCCGAAGGTCCAGCGCAGACCGTTCGACACGCGGTAGCCGAAGGCGTTCGCGGTGAGGTCGTCGCTGACGGCCTGCGACATCAGGCTGACGCCGAGGATCGAGTTGTCGGCAGGGATGCCGACCGGGAACGTCGTCGTCGCCGCGCCGAGCGTCAGGTTGAAGAACGACGCGATCTCCGGCAGCTGCACGTAGGCGGTGCAGCCCGTGAGGCCGAGCACGTCGAGCGGCAGGCCGCCAGGGATCTCCGTGCTGATCAGCAGGATGCAGAACACGCCGTTCGGCAGGGTCTGCACGTTGCTCGCGTTGACCGTGAACGTCGTGCCGACACCCGGGCGCGAACCCGCTGCTGCCGCGATCGCCAGCGGACGGACGACCGTGTTGCTGATCGTCGCGCCGTTGACGGCGGAGAGGTCTGCGGCACCCGGATCGGCCGAGTTGCCACCGCGCGAGTAGCCGGCGAGGTAGGGGCCGCCCGTGCCGCCGACCGTCTGCCAGCGCCACGTCATCGAGCCGCTCGGGCTGAGCGCGATCTGGAACGTGAGGACGTTGGCCGTCGCGTTCCACTCGGGAACGGCATTCCACGTCACGACGAACTCACCCGTCGCCACGTCGAGGTCCGCGTAGACCGCGCCGCCGGCGCTGGCGTCGAGGTCTTCCCACCAGCCGCTGAGGCGCGGGCTGCCCGCGAGCATCGTGGCGACGTTGCCCGAGCAGCAGCCGCTGCCGGGGTTGGTCGCGCCGAGGGTGAGGAAGCCGTTCGACGAGACATAGATCTGCGTCTCCGTTCCGCCGTTGTAGGGGAACGGGAAAGGCAGCGTGACGAGGTGCGTCGTGTCGTCGCCTGCGAGCAGGTTGGTGGTCGAGCCCGCGTAGAACGCCGGGCTGATGTTCGGGACCGCGATGTAGTCCGTGCCACCCGACGGCAGCAGCGTCAGGTTGAGGCCGCTGAGGTCCGGGGCCGAGTTCGTGCCACCGAAGAGCTGGTAGAGCGAGGGACCGGCCGGGGCCGGGCAGCCGGCGCCGACGACTTGCGACGTCGCGGGGACTGGCAGCGAGTTCGGCGTGCAGGAGAGGTCTGTGACGACGTAGCCAGGAGCCGTCGGCGAGAAGAGCCACTTCGAGTTCGCGTAGGCGAAGTTCGCGCCAGCTGCGGTCGTGATCGTCTCGCTGAACGTGTCCGACGTGATGACGACGGGACGCGTTGCGAACGACACCGGGTTGGAGATCGCGCCCGGGCCCGTGCTCGCGCCGACGATCGTCGTGGCGAGGGGCTGGGTGGCGCCGTAGGTCACCGTGACGCTGTTGCTCGCGTCGAGGATCACCTGGAAGCTGTTCTGGCGCGTCGTGCCGTAGGCGTGGACACCAGCCCACGTGATCTTCGCGATGCCGGGGATCGAGTTGTCGAAGTAGACCTGGCCGCTGCCAACAGAGCCCGGATTGAAGTCGCTCCACATCGGGCAGATGCGCGGCGCTTGCGCCAGCAGCTCTGCTTCCGTCGGCGAGAAGTCCGCCGCGCCCGCGACGCCGCCCAGCCAGATGTAGCCGTTCGAGCAGACGCAGATCTGCGTGTAGGCAACACCGTTGTAGGTGAACGTGAAGCCGAGGTTTTGGGCCGGCGAGTTCGAGTCGTCGGTCAGGGCGAGGTTCGTGCCGAGCGCGACATCGAAGCAAGGGCTCTGTGCCGACACGGTGGCCGCGACACTCAGAGCCAGGATGGTGGCAACTGCTTTGCGAAGCATGAGATCGTTGGGATGTTGTGGTGAAGCGCCGACACTTGGGAAGGAGTGCCAGAGCGAGGGGCGAACTCACCCTAGAGGAGGTTGTGCGTGTTGGGTAGCCCTTCCCGATGCAGCGCTGCTCGAGTTTGCGTCGTGACGCGAAGCAGTCGTTTCAATGCGCAACGAACTTGCGCGCGTGGATCGAGCTCGCGCCTGTAACGGTCGGCCGTGTCGATCGAGACGTGGTCGCGATATCGGCGACGCACAGCAATGCGATTGCGGCAAAGGCAACGGCGGGCCGTGCGCGTGCGAGCGATTGCGTTGCAGCGAACGGCTTTTGGAGCGCCGCGGCCCACAGCACTGCGAGCGCTGGGATCGCCAATGCGCCGAGTCGGGCGTAGCCGAAGAACGGCAGCGTCAGCAACAATCTCGCAACGGCCCAGAAAACGACCTGCGTCGAGCCCTCAGAGCGTCGGAGCCCTCGGAGGCCAACGAGCGCGAGCGCGAGCAACAACCATCGCCACGCGATGGCAATCGCCGATTCGGGCGTGACGAGATCGACCGGCATGCGCGTTCCACTGCGGCCAATCGGAGCGTTGTGGAGGCCGATGCCGCTCGCAGCGCCGCGCCACGCGTGCGCGAGTTTGGTTGCGATGAGCGACAGTGCATCGCTTGGATGCGAAGCGATCCACGCGATGCCCTTCGCGTAGCCGTGATTGACCGCGTCGAGATGCGGCGGATAGCCGAGCGACAGTTCTTGCGGCAACACGTTGAGGATGCCGTTGGGATACCGCGCGAGTCCGCCTTCGAACGGCGGCCTTCGATCGAGCGCTGCGCGCGTGAAGCCGCCGCCTTCCGCTGCGCTCTCGCTGCTGTTCGCGAGGTAGAAGTTGAGCGGGCCGTAGAGCGCGAGCAGCGGCGTGTGCAACGGCTCCGGCCTGTAGCCATACGCCTCATCGAGGATGGTTAAATCCTCGAGTGTCACACGCGAGCCTCCGCGAACGCGCACGGTGTCGCTGACGAACCCTGCAGTCGGCAGCTGCGCGAACGCAGGCATCGCGCGCACTGCTTTGATCGCGTCGTCGTTCCACGGCAGCGAGCCTCGCGGCGGCAAGTCGGGCAGTTGCTGGGATCCGTCGATTCTTCCTTCGTTGAAGTCGGCGATCGAGCGGGCCACGTGGAGTTGCCACGGAAGCAGCGTGATCGCGAACGCGAATGCAGCGACTGCGACATCGCGCGCGCGGCTTTCGCGCAAGCGCCATGCTCGCCACGCAAACCATGCGAGCGACATCGCGACGAACGCGAGGTGTTCCGCGCGGAACAAGCACGCAGCGGCGTTGAGTGTTCCCCATCGCGCGGCGGCGAACGTCGCGCGCGGTTTGCGCATGCGTTCGAAGTCGCCGATCGACAGCACGCATAGCAGGAGATGCGGGATCTCCACGTGCAGCCCGCTGCCGAGCACGATGAGCGAGTGACTGCACGCGCAGATCCACGCGGCGATCAGCGCGACTTTGGGATCGAGCGACGATCGCAGCGACAGCCATAGAGCAGGCGCGATCAGCGCGCCGAGCAGCGTCATCGCGAGGCGCGCGACGAATGCGCTGCCGTTGCCATCCCACAGCATCGTTGCGAGCCACTGCATCCCCGGCGGGCGGAATGGCAGCAACGCCTCGAGTCCCGCGTTGCCGGCGCAGATCTGCTGCCAGTAGGGGGCATCCCCCTGATAGTCCGCGGTGAACGCATCGAAGCGCTCGGGCGACAGCAGCCAGTGCGCAGCGCGCAGCAGCAGGCTCGCGGCGAACAGCAGGGCTGCGTGGCGCATGAAGAAGGTGCGGTCCAGAAACGAAACGAGGCGCGGTTTCTACCGCGCCTCGCATCGTGTTTCTGCTTGCGATGCGCGCAGATCGCTCTGCGCGCACGGCATCTGCATCACGGGATGAACAGGTTCTTGAACTGGTTCGACAGCGAGTAGCTGCCGTCCGGCTCGAACACGAGAACCTGCGAGTAGACCAGGATGCCCTGCGCAGGCATGCCCGGGAACGACGGGTAGTTCAGGCTGTAGTTGCCCGTCGCGTTCGTGAAGTCGACAAAGAAGTCGAGCGAGCCACCAACCGCTGCGGTCGGGAAGCCCGGCGCGCTGGTCGGGCCCGCCGTGTCACCGAGCACGAGGACGAAGAGCTTGGGCGCTCCGTTCGTGCTGACGGCGAGGTTCACCGGCTGGTTCGCGCTGCTCTGCTCCGGCGTCATCTGCATGACCGCGGGCAACGCAGGCACGCTGCGCGTGCCGAGCTCGAAGTCATCGATCGTCCAACCGCCGAGCGTGAGGCTCGTATCCGTCGTCAGGCGGAACTCGACTTGGGCCGACGGGTTGTTGTCCGCCATCGGCAGCGCGTATTCGAACGTCTGCCACGACGTGTCGATGAGGTTGCCGACCGCGTCGTTCTCCCACACGAGGATGCCGTTCGCGTAGATCTGCGCCTTGTCGTACTGGCCTTCCTCGACCGAGAGCCAGCGCTTGAAGCGCAAGACCACGCCCGTCTGTCCGCTGAGGTTGAAGGACGGCGAGCGGCAGAACTCGACGATGTTGTTGGGGTAGGCGCCGTTCGCGGTGCCCGTGCCGAGGTCCGTTGCGACCGCGCGCGTGCCCGTGGGCGCGCCCAGCGGATCCGCCCACACGACGCCGACCGAGGTGCCCGACTTGCCGTTCGGCGTTCCGAACTGCCAGTCGACCGTGCCGGTGGTCGAGGTGCGACCCGTGGTCCAGCCCGTCGGCGTGCCCGTGCCTTCGAATCCCTGCGTGAACAGCGGGACATACGTTCCACCCAGCCCGGCGTTGACCGTGTAGGTCAGTTCGCCGGTCAGCGGGTAGCGCGTCGGGCCCGTCGTGCTCGTCGCTTCGAAGTGGTAGCTGACCTGACCCGAAGCAATGCCCGGGAGCATCGCGCGGAACGTGTTGAGCCCGCCGCTCGGGACCATCGCGCGCGACACCGAAGCGCCACCAGCGGCCGAGAAGACGATGCGCAGGTCCGTCAGGTTGCCCGCATCCGTCGGGGAGGCCGTCGCGAGGACGACGCGCGAGTTGTAGCGGTCGCCGGTGTTCTGCAGCGTGTTGTGCGTGATCGAGACCGTCTGCTTGACCGGGTAGGGCAGCGCCTTCGTGATCGCCGCTGCGCTGAGTTGCGCGTAGTGCGGGACGCCGTTCAGCAAGTTGCCGTCGTCGTCGTCGGCGATGAAGACCTGCGTGACGTAGTCAGGGCGCGTGGTCGAGTTGCCGACGATCGCGCCGATCATGATGTCGTTGCTGATCTGCAGCGCGGCGGGCGTGCCGAGTGCCGTGCGCAGGTTCTGGCGCAGTTGCCACGCGAAGCCCATCAGCACCTGGCCAGCGCCGTGCGGCGACGTGGTCGAGTACGGATAGGTGAACGTGTTGTCGCCGCGACGCAGCGCGACGTTGGCCGTCTGGAAGCCGCTGCCGAGCAGCGGGCTGTCGACCAGATACATGCCGACGAAGTCACCGATCGCTTCGCTGTTGCCTTCCGCGACCGAGTTGCTGATGCCGCCGTAGCGCTCGTCGAGGCCGTGGCCCCATTCGTGCGCGATGACGGTCGAGAACGCCGTGTTCGCGCAGCCGCCGCCGGCCGAATAGAAGTTGATCGTGTTGCCCGTGTAGTAGGCGTTGCACGTCGACGCGATGTTGACCGTCGGGACGATCGCATCCGCGATGCCGAGTTGCGTGCTGTTGCCGAGGATGCTGCGGCAGAACTCGTTCGTGCGGTCGATCCAGTAGCTGGTCGTGACGTCCGAGGCCTGTTCTGGCGTGTCGGTCGAAGCGCCGAGCTGGATCGTGTTGGGAACGCCTGGCGTGATCGTGAACGTGCCGCCCGGCGACGTGCCACCGACGATCGTGTTGTGGTGGCGGCCATCGAGCGCGCCAACCGTCACGTTGACGGGCGCCGCGATGTCGACCGTGAACTGGCCGTTGTTGTCCGTCGTGACGTTGCCGATGCCGGGGACGTTGAGCACGATGCCCGGAACGCCGGCGTTCGACAGCGCGACAAACGCGTCGTTGCCCGTGCGCGTCCAACGCTGCACCGTGACCGTCGTCTGCACGAACGCGCTGTTGTCCGCGCCCTTCACTTCCTTGGCGAGCTTCGCCGTGTCCGACAGGCCGCAGTTGGCAAAGCCACACTCGTGCTTGTCGTTCTCGAAGTTGAGGACCGCGCCCGTCATCGCGTCGATGTAGTAGCGACCGATCGGGCCTTGGCCGTTCTGGTCGACGTTGCTGACCGGCACTTCCCACGCGAGGAAGAAGTCGGACTGCGATTCGGCGTGCACGTTGCCCCAGATGACGAGGCGGTTCTCACGCGGCTTGCCCGGCTGCGACACGCCAGTCGGCGTCTGGTCGAGCGCGATCCACGCGCGAGCCTGTGCTTCGCCTTCGCCGAGCTTCGGCGTCGTGTCGAAGTTGGCGGGAATCTGCCACGCGCTGCTGCCCAGCATCGCGAGCACGCCCGTCATGTTGATGCGCACGTCGGCGCGGCCGCCGATGCACGGCAAGCCACGGAAGTATTGGTCGAACGTGAACGACCACGTGCGGCCCATGCGCGCGCCGATGATCTCGCGGAACTCGGATGCGCCGAGGCCCAGCAGGTCACCATGTTGCCCGAGTGCCATCAACGCATGGCGGCGGGCTTCTTCGATCGAGTTGCCGCGCCAGTCCTGCAGCTTTGCGCCGGTGCCGTAGATCGTGTGCGGCGTGTTGGTAGCGAGCCGCCACTGCGCCAGCCACGTGCCGCCGAGACGTTGCTCGAGCGCTGGGAAGGGCTTGGGCTGAACGCTCTTGGAGAGACTCGTCTGCGCTGCGTTCTGGGCGACGGCCACAGAGGCGAGCAGCAGGCTGAGAAGCGAAGAGAAACGCATTCTTGGGGACCTGATGGGGGGATGGACGACGGCTCTAGATGCCGACGTGGTGGGGGTTCTGGTCCAGTGGGCAGGATCTGGCCAGATTTCGGAACGGGCAGAACGTCAGTCTTGGTGGATTGCCCACCTTGTCAAGCAGGCGAGCAGTCGTGTGACAACTGGCTGACTTGCTTTCGATCTGCCGCTGCCATGGGCCTCGATTCGCTCCGGCGTCGCAGTTGGATGCCGCAGATGCGGCGGACGGGATACCCTTCTGCGCCCCTCCCATGCCGGCGGGGCTGTGAACCCATGTCCAATCTCGCCGACGAACGGAGCGCCGTATCCCTGCCCAGCGCTTCGCCCTGGTCGCGCCTCAGGCCGCCCGGATGGATCGAAGAGGCCCTGCTCGCGGCAGCCGGCGGAATCGTCGCGTGGATGGTCTCGTGCTGGGTGGAGCCTGCCCGCGCGACCCCTCACGGGTTCGGTCTCCAGTGGCGTGAGATGTCCGAGCAGCCGTTCGCTTTCCTCGGACAACTGCCGCACCGGATGCTGACGCCATTGCTGGCGCACCTCGTCGGGCTGACCGGCGACAGCTTCACCGACTTCACGCGCATCTCGGGAGCCGTGATGTTGGCGCTCGTGTTCTTCGTGTGCAGGAAGCGCGGCGCTCTGCGTCGCGACGCCATGCTGATCACGATCGCGATCGCGCTCACGGGCGCGATCCAGATCTACAAGCGCGGGATGATCGGCTACTGCGACAACGTCAGCTTCTCGCTGTTCGTGCTCGGGTGGCTCAATCGGCGGCGCGGCTTCGTGTTCTGGCCGCTGTTCTTCTTCAACCTCGTCAACCACGACATGGCAGCCTTCTTCCTGCCGTGGATGTGGTTCTTGCGCCGCGAAGTTGGCGCGCTGCGTCGCTACGACGCGATCGGCGCAGGGCTCGTGCTGTTCGTCTACTACTTGTTCCGGCTCTACGTCGCCAAGCACGCAGCGTCGTGGGAGTACGACGAGGGCTACTTCCTCGCGAACTGCTTCTTGCCGTTCCACTTCGTGTGGATCTGGTTCCTCGCCGCGTGCCACTTGCTGCTGCAGTTCGGCCCGATGCTCACCGTGTTGCTGTGGCAACTCTGGCAAGAACGGCCGGATCGCGAACGGATGGGCACTGCGCTGGTGCTGCTCGGGCTCGGCGGCGTGTTCTGCTTTGCCTATGACGTGCACCGGCACAGCAACCTGATCTTCCTGCCGATCGTGTTCGCATCGACGCGCTTCCTCGTCGATTGGAGGAGTCGCGCGGCATACATCGCGCTGACGGCGCTGACGGCGCTCAACTACTTCTTGTTCTCGTGGCGTCCCGAAGGCGAAGACCCGTGGAACTTCCAGTCGCCGGGTTGGTTGTTCGACTGGATCACCGGGATCCTCGTGATGCAGAACGGCGGCCATCGCCTGATCCTGCCGCAGCATCGCTTCGACCTTTCGGTGCAGTGGGACGTGCTGACGACTTCGTTGCCGCTGCTGAAGAACGAGATGATTGGCTTCGCGTTCGGCGCGCTCTGGATCTTCGCCGCGAGCCGATGGCTCTGGCGCAAGAACATCGGCGGCCCGCGCTGGGCTGCGTGAAGCAGCGACTCAGTCCGCGCGCCACTTGGGCGCGAGCAGCCTGCGTTTGCCGTCGTTCGATCGCGGTACGGATGCGCTGTCCTCGTCGGTGAAGTCGCGGTCCCACAGCTGGCACGTGACTTCCTTGTGCTTCTGGTCGAGGCCTTCGCAGTAGTTGGTGAACTTGCAGCGCCGCACTTCCGTGCCGCGGCCAAGCTCGACCTTGCGAAACCAATCGGGGTCCGCGAGCGACTGTCGCGCAGCCGCGACGATGTCCGCGTCGCCGTTCGCGAGGATCGCCTCTGCTTGCTCGAAGCTCGCAATGCCGCCTGCGGTGACGACGGGAGTCGAGAAGCCCGCTGCGTGCACTGCGGTTTTAATGTCGCGCGAGAGATGCACGTTGCGCGAGAACGGACCGCGCGCGTCGCTGCGCACGGTCGGCATGCACTCGTGGCCCGATGGCCCGGTGTATGGATACGCGGCGTCGCCGACGTTGGGTTGCTTTGCGTCGTCGAACTTGCCGCCCTTGCTGATCGACACGTAGTCGAAGCCTGCGCGCGCGAATGCCATGGCGTGCTGCGTGCTGTCTTCGATTGCGCTGCCGCCAGCGATCGCCTCGTCGCCGAGGAATCGCACGCCGACGCAGAAGTCTTTGCCCACTGCGTTGCGCACGGCTGCGAACACTTCGAGCGGCAGTCGTTGTCGACCCGCAATCGAGCCGCCGTAGCCATCGGTCCTCACGTTCGTCCGCGAGAGGAATGACGCCATCGTGTAGGCGTGCGCGTAGTGCAACTCGACGCCGTCGAAGCCGGCTTCCTTTGCGCGACGCGCGGCATCGGCGAACAGAGACGGCAACGTGCGCGGCAGATCGCGGATGTGCTGCAAGTGCTCGTCGTTCACTTCTTCGCGCTGGCCGAAGTCGAGATCGCGAAGCTCGCGTGGCGACAGCGCTTGCTCGAGCAATGGCCGCGGCATCGCAGCGAGCGTGTCTCGCGCTTCTTGGTCCGACAACGCGCGGCCCGCATGTTGTGCCGCGAACTGCCGATGCGCGTCGCGCAGCTCGAGGAAGCGCGCGAAGAACTTGCTGGGCTCGGGCCGACGACGGATCGACAAGAAGTCGAGGATCTGCAGGAAGACGAGCGTCTGCCCTTCGCTGCGCTGATGCACCGTGTCCGCCAACGCCCGCAATCCGGGCAGGAAGCGTTCGTGGCCGATGCGCAGCAGCGGTCCGCTCGGCACGTCGCGGATGCCCGTCGCTTCGACGACGAGCACGCCCGGCCTGCCATCGGCGAAGCGGCCATACCAGTCGAGCACGTTCTGCGTCACGAGCCCGTCGTCGCTCGCGCGCCACGGCACCATCGCAGGAACCCACGTGCGCGTGCGCGCTGCCACGGGGCCGAGTTGCACTGGCGAGAACCAACGTGAAGCGCGCGCTTCTTCGGCGCTCGGCCACTTCGTCTCGGGCACGCGGTGCCAGATGACGGCGGGCTTCGGCGCGGGTGGTTGCTGCGGGCTCTTGGCGCTGGGCTCGGTCACGCGCGCACCATAGTCGGGCTCGGTTCTGACTGCTCCGTCAGTTGTCGTTGCGGCGCTGCGATGGGATGGACCCATGCTCGATCCAACGCGCATACGCCATGCCATCGGGCCCGAGGCCGATGGGCAACCGATCGACCATCGCATACGTCGCAAGGTTGACGACCGCGACGAATTCGCCGCGCTGGCACGCGACCCATGCACGATCGCCGTCGGGCGCAATGCAGATGCCGATCGGCAACGGGCTCAGTTCGGTCTTGTCGTCGAGCAAGTCGATCGTGCGCACGAGCTTCTTCGTCGCGACGTCGAACACCTGCACGCATCCCGCCTCGGCGCAGCTGACGAGCGCGCGTGCGCCATCGGGCGTCATCGCGACGCGTATCGGGAATGCGGCGGTCTCGATCCTCGCTACGCGCTTCTGCGTGATCGCATCGAACACGACGACTTCGTCGGCGGCGCGATTGGCTACCCAAACCGAGTTGCCGTCTGCGCTGACCGCGAGGCCTTCTGCGCCATCGCCAGAGGGGATGGCCGACGGCGAGGATCCATCGAGCGGAATCGCAGCGAGCGTGCCGTCTTGGATGCTCGTGCAGAACGCGACCTTCCCGTCCTGCGACAGCTCCACCATGTGCATCAACGGTTGCGGCGACGGCAGCGTGGAGGCAACGAGGCCACGGTCTATGTCGACGACGACCAGGCGCCGCGACGACTCGCTGGTCACGGCGACGCTGCGGCCATCGGGCAAGAAGCGGATGCCGTGCGGACGCAGCAGTGCGCGCGTGCGCGGGCCGTCCGGGCCACCGATGTCGTGGGTGAGCTCGATCGTCGCGAGCGCCTTCTGTGCCGTCACATCGACGACGGTGAGCGAATTGCCCGGCTTCTGGCCGCCGTAGTTGCTGACGACCGCGGTGCGCCCGTCAGGCGACACCGCGACTTCGTGCGGACCGTCGCCGACTGCGACGCGCCCGAGTTCTGCGCCAGTCGCAGGATCGAGGATGCACAGCGCTGCGCCGGACTTCTGCAGGACCAGCAGTCGGTCGTGGGTCACGGAGGGCGTGG
>CAIYFF010000318.1 GCA_903925435.1 uncultured Planctomycetota bacterium
ATGAGCGAGCGCTCCGCTTGTTCGCGCACTGACCACCTCGCGTCCGTCAACTCGCCGAGCAGGCGCTCGACCTTGAGCATGTATTCGCGGTGGTCGCCGTGGATGCGCGCGAGCGCCGCCGCACGGACCTGGTCCTGCTGCGGCAACAACGCCGCGATCTGCTTCTGTCGCTCGACATAGTCATCGGAGTCGAAGCCCTTGGCTGCCGCGACGAGCTGCTCGTCGGCCCATTGTTGCGCGCTGGTGCGCGCGCAAAGCGAGGCGGCGAGGAGCAACAACAGAGTCGCGCGGGCGGGTCGCATGATGGAGCTGCGCATTGTGGAGGAGGATCGCGGAAGGATCGTCGAAGGCGCCACGCAAAACGCCAGCCGTTGCGTCGGTTCGGTCCAGGAGAATGAACTTGCGGACCTCGCCGCTTGCGCACGGTTGACGTAGATTGCGTTCCGATCCCTCCCGGCGAGTCGGCCGTTGGAACGGGGTCTGACCTCGCTCCGCGCGACCCGTCGCGTGGCCTCCTCGTCCAACACCCAGACCTGCTCGTGCTCCGACCCGCCACGCCAGCCTTGCTTGCGCTCGCTGCCTCGCTCGTGAGCGCGGCCGCAACGGCGCAGCAAAAGCTCGGTGGCAGACCGGTCAACAACGCACCACTCGGGGCGCAACTCGGCGCAGTCGCGACGCCAGAGCAGGGCGACGAGGATTCTGGCCCGTCGGTCGAGATGTTCGAGAGCCCCAACCTCGACCGCTTCGTGCGCCGTGCACGGCGGTTCTTGGACGAGGAACGCTTCGAGGACGCGATCTCGGTGCTGCAGTCCGTGCTCGATGGACGCACGATCGAGGCGGAAGCCGCGGGCGACGAGCCGAAGGGCCAGGCGGAGTCCGCCGCGCCGAGCGAGGGAGCCGCGAAAGAGGACGGGCAGAAGCAGCAGAGCCAAAAGCCCTCGACGGGCCAGCAGCAGCCAGCGGACCGATCCGGCGACGCGCGCAACGCGAAGAAGGACAACGAGCCAACCGACCCCAAGCAGGCGGTGTTCTCGATCGACGGGCGCATCTATCGCCCCGCGGCTCGACTGTGTCAGGAGTATCTCGCGTCGATGCCGCAGGTCGGCATCGAGCTGTATCAGGCGCGCTACGAAGCGGAGGCTGCGGCAGCGCTCGCCGAGGCGCGGCAGAGCGGAGTCGCGCGCGACCTCGAGCAGGTCGCAACCCGGTGGTTCCCGACCGTGGCGGCGGGCTCCGCGATGCACGAGCTCGCGGACATGCACATGCAGAGCGGCCGTTACCGCGCGGCAGTGCAAACGCTGCGCGACCTAACAGGGCTCTATCCCAAGTCCAACCTGCCGCGTGTCGGCGTGTCGGCGCTGTGGTGCCGCTTCAAGATCGCGTTGTGCCTGCGATTGTCTGGCGATGCCGGCGGCGCGCGCGAAGCCATCGATGCGCTCGCGGCCGAGTTTCCCGACGAGTCGCTGCGCGTGATGGGCGAACTGGTTGCGATGCGCGACCTCCCACAGAGCCCGTGGTTTGGCAGCGCACAACTCGCGACGCCGCGCGCGGTGACGCAGCCCAGCGGTTCTGCGTGGCTCGCGGACTTCGCTGCGCTCGTGCCGCTATGGACCTACCGATTCGCGGGCAACGACCCGTATGAGCCGGTGCAGAGCAAGCGCGGCAACAACGAAGTGTTCGTGTTCGGCGGCCCGGGCAAGGACGGAGGTCCCAACGCCGCGCCGCCCGCAACCAAGTATGGCGTCGGCACGCAGATCGCGTTCTTTGGCCAAGACGCGCAGCGTGCAGTGTTCTTGGAGAACTTCCGGCTGCGCACCGCGGAGTCGCTGACCGGCATCCTCGTTCGCGAAGGCGACGGCGAAGACTTGCCGCCGAAGCCGCTGGAGAATCGTCCGCGCCCGCGCGTGCCGGTCTACGACTTGGCATTGATGCAGCCGGTGGAAGACGAAGCGCGCAGCTACGCAGTGCTTGGCTACAACCGCGTGACGCAGAGCGCGGACCCGCTGAAGCGCAACTGGCTCGTCGCATACGACAAGGCCACGAGCGCTCGCGTATGGAGCAGCGAGAACTTCAGCGACGGGACGGATGGGCTCGCCGATGTCACGTTCCTCGCAGCGCCGACGCGCTTTGGCGAGCACCTGCTTCTGCCCGTTCTGCACAACGGCGCGTATGCGATGCAATGCGTCGAGCGCACGACGGGCAAGCCGCTGTGGCGCACGCGAATCCATGCTGGCGGCACTCGCTACTTCAAAGCTCCAGGCGCGCGCGTGCACACGATCGGCAGCACGGCCTACATGCTCACCAACGCGGGCGCAGTCGCAGCAATCGACGCGTTTGCTGGCGACCTGCGGTGGGTGCGCAAGTACGAGCGCGCAGACCCGCTGCGGCCAAAGCCCCAGAAGCGCAAGTCGGACAAGTCGGCCAACGTGTTCGGCTGGAGCTCCTATGGCTTCGCCGAACTCGAACTGTCGGGCGCTCTGCCGAGCGCAGTGATCGAAGCCGATGGCGCGTTGATCGTGGCGCCGTGTGACAGCGACATGCTGATGTGCCTCGACGGCACCACGGGCGATGTCGTGTGGATGCTCGATGGCACGACGCGCTACGCGCCCTACGGCAAGTTGCGCTACATCGTCGGCGCGGCGGACGGATTGCTGTTCTTCGAGTCGTCTGGCGATATCCGCGACCATCTCGTCTGCGTCGAGTTGGCGTCAGGCATCGTCCGTTGGTCGCAGCAGATTCCGCGCATGAGCGAACGGCTCACGCGGTGGCCTGGCCGCGGCTGCAT
>CAIYFF010000319.1 GCA_903925435.1 uncultured Planctomycetota bacterium
ATCGATCCGCCGAGGCACATCGGCGTTGCTGCGCGTGGGAGCACAGAAGGGCGCCTTGCGGGCGGAGCCGCTTTGGCATCTTCGCGGTGCGCCGTTTGCGCCCCACCACCCGCTGCATCGCTCCGTTCCGCAGCAGATGCTGATCGACCTCATGCCGTTCGACCTCGACGGCGAGCGCATGATCCCATGGGAACCATGGCGCGATCAGGTCGATCCGATCCTCGCCTATTGGGAAACGCACGACATCGCAGAGGTGCGCTCGCACTTGCTCGCATTCGAGACTCGGCTTGGCAAGGGCCGGTTGCTTGCCTCGACGTTCGATCCCGCAACGGATGCGGGGCGCTATGTCGAAGCGAAGATGCTCGAGCACTTGCGGGATGGACCTTTGCCCAAGCGAGCGCTGCGCGACGAGACCGTTGCCGCACTGCTCGCGCTGTGTGACGAGCGGACGATCGCGCTCGAGACGTTTCGCTTCTGCACGGATCCCGACGACCGCGGCACCGGGGCCGGCTGGTTTGCGCAGCAGCACGACGACCAACAAGCGCCGTGGCGCAATCTGCAGGCGGGGAAGCACTGGGAGAACCAGGCCGACGACCTGCGCGGCTACACCGGCATCGCGTGGTATCGCATCGCCGTGGACATCCCCCAGGATTGGGCCGGCAAGGCGTCGCGGCTCGTGCTGGAAGGCGTCGACGACAGCGCGACGATCTGGGTCGATGGCGAGTTCGTCGACCGCCGTGGCGATCCGGCGACCCAGACCACGGTGTGGCTCGAGCCCCAGACCATCGAACTCGGCGAGCGGCTTGCGCCCGGCCGCCACTGCATTGCGTTGCGCGTCGTCGACCACGCAGGCTCCGGCGGACTGTGGCGCAAGGCGTTCGTGACCACCGGCCCAGCCGGGATCCTGCGCGAACTCCTCAGGTGAGGACTTGCCCTTGAGGCCGCGTGGCCGACAACTGCAGCTTCGAACCGACTCCCCGTATTCCTCCGCGACACCAAGGCCCATGAAGGTCACGAGCATCCTCCCGACCCCCAATCCCAACGCGTTCAAGTTCGTCGTCGATCAGCCGATGGCGCGCAACGGGCAGACGAAGAGCTACAGCAAGCCGGAAGAGGCGCGCGGCGACGTGCTCGCGATCGGGCTGTTCGCAGTCCCTGGCGTCGAGACCCTGTTCTTCTGCGATAACTTCGTCACGGTCAGCATGACCGCGAAGGCCGATTGGCGCGGCGTCGCCGAGCAGTGCACGCGCTTGCTCGAAAGCCACATCGACGATGGCGAAGAAGCGGCGATGGCGATGCACGCAGGACATGGATGCGGCTCGCACGGCCATGCCCACGGCCACGACCATGCGCACGACAATCCGCTCTCGACGATCCCGCAAGGCGGCGACCCCGAGATGCTGTCGCGCATCAACGCGCTGCTCGACGACCGCGTGCGTCCCGCGCTGGCCGGCGATGGCGGCGGCCTTCAGGTCCTCGGCCTCGACGGCAAGACGCTCGTGATCCGCTACCAAGGCGCATGCGGCAGCTGCCCCAGCTCGACTTCGGGCACGATGATGGCGATCCAGAATCTGCTGCAGACCGAAGTGGACGAAGAGCTCGTCGTCACGATGGGATGAGCGAAGACACTTCGCAGCCCCGCGAACGCTGCAGCTACTGCGGCGCAGCGCTCGTGGTCGTCCATGTGCATGGCCACGGCCAGTGCCAATCGTGCGGCACCAATGTCGACCCGTGCTGCTCCGGCGCCAATCCAGGCTCCGAGGCCATGCAGCCGGGAACGAACGCCGTGCCGGTCGATGCTGCAATGCTCGACCGCGTGTTCACCGAACTCGGCGGCAGGTCCGCAACGGTGACGGAAGCGTGCTTCCTGTTCTCGCTATCGCGTGCATTGGACGCCCCGCTCGACGAGGCGCGCGCAGTGCTGGAAGCAGCGGTTGATCTAGGGCTGCTTCGTCGGGCCGCCAGGACGGTTCGGCTTGCAGCTCGTTAGGGCAGGCTCGAATCAAGAGCTGCCAGCGCGAGCTACTGTTGCGCCCTGCGCCTTTGGGGCTCTGCGCCACACGACTGGGGCTTTGCCTACGCGACTGGGGCGTTGCCCACGCGACTGGGGCTTTGCCCACGCGACTGGCGCAAAGATGGTGCCGGAGGGGGGACTTGAACCCCCACGCCCTTGCGGGCGCAGGTTTTTGAAACCTGTGCGTCTGCCGATTCCGCCACTCCGGCTCGGAAGGGTGGCGCAGTATGCCGTTGCGCCGCCGGTACTCAAGGCAACTTCGGCGACGTTCCAGGAGCTTGGCTCGGGCCCTCGTCGGCGCGGCTGTTGCGCAGGAGACGCAAGACCGCCTGCTCGGCGAGTCGCTGCGAATCCGCAGACTGGCCGAGTTGCATGAGCGTCTCGGCAACGACGAGGCAGACCGTCGGGGTCGGTGCCAGCATCGACGCTGCGGTGCGGGCCGCGCGCAGCGCTGGTACGTTCTGGCCAGCGTGCGCGAGCTCGCGCGCGATCAACAGCACGATGCCCTGCATCGGGCACGCCGCGAGCAACTCGCGCGACTCCAACGCGCCGGGGTGCGCGCGGAGCAGCTCCGCGATGCGGTCGAGGCCCTCAGGCGAAGCGGTCTGGCCATAGGCACGCACCGCGCCGCGGAGGTCGCCCTTGTGCGCGAGGATCTGCCCCTGCAGCAACCCGGCCGCAGGCCCGGGCAGCTTCTGCGTCATGCGCTGCAGCTTCTTGGCGACGTCAAATTACAAAAATTGATGATCACCAAACCGTTGCGTGATGTTGCAGCGCACCGAACCACTAATCAAAAGTCAGGCGATGCAACCGCGGCGTTGTGCGAAAAAGTTCTGAGTTCGCTTGACCGCACACGCAATGACGAGACATTCTTTGTGGGTGGCGTGGCACAGATGGCCGAGGCATTTGACGCTGTAGAAATTGTTCGCAATGTTTTGCA
>CAIYFF010000320.1 GCA_903925435.1 uncultured Planctomycetota bacterium
CATCGACCGCAAGTCGCAGCAGATGTTCGTCGACTGCGAGAAGAACGGCATGCTGCGCGAGGACATCGTGTCCGAGTTGTTGCGCGTGCTGGAGACCCGCTACCACTTCAGCGAGCGCGTCTACTACCACCACGCCAAGATTGCAGCCGGCGCGCTTTTGTCGCGCATGGTCGAGATGGCGCTGCGCGAAGGGGCGTTGACGGCTCTCGATCTGCAGATGGCGACCGACGAGTCGCTGCTGATCTCGCTGCAGAACGCGCGGCTGTCGGATGGCGACGCGCATGCGCGGCTGTCGCGCTTCGTCGCGCGCTTCCGTAGGCGCCAATTGCCAAAGCGCGTGCTCGTGCTGCCTTGGTATCTCAACGCGCCGATGCAGGAACAGTTGATCGCCGAGTGGTTCGCGCCCGGCCGGCACGATGCGCGCCGCGAATGGGAAGCGGCGATGGAGCGGCAAGCCAAGCAGCGCTTTGGGCGCGACATGGACGTCATCCTGTATTGCCCGGCGCGCTCGATGCAGCTCAAGGAAGCGAAGACGCTGGTCCGCTTTCCCGGCGCCGGCGACCGCACGCTGCCGATGGACTCGTTTGCGCAGGACATCCCGCGCCTTCGCGACCTGCGCGACGCATACCCGCGCATGTGGAAGCTCTACGTGTTCACGTCGGAGCCCGACAAGACGATCCGCAGGCAGTTGCAGGAGATGTGTCTTGCCGCGATGCCGAGCGGCGTCGCGAACGCGCTGCGGCTCTGATCGTTCCCGAACGCGTTACTGGCCCCAGTCCTTGCTGTAGCGCAGCACGGTGTCGCGCACCTTGCGGTAGACCTCGGCGGTCGCACGCACGTCGTGGCGGTTGTATTCGGCGATCTTGACGATGTCGCCGCGCGCATACGTCGGCGCGACCTTGGAGCCGTCCATGTCTTCCTTCGGGCTCTCGATGCCGAGCGCCCAGCAGATCACGTCGAGCTTGCTCGGCGCCTTGTCGCCTTGGCGCAGCACTTCGAACAAGTCGAGGTGCGGCTTGAGCGCCCAGCGCGCGGACAATAGGTCGCGCCGCGCGGGCACGCCGAGCGCGATGCTGCGTCCCATCAAGAACGGCACGTCGAAGTTGCGGCCGTTGAACGTGATGACGACCTCTGCTTTGCACGCGAGCGCCCAGAACGATCGCAGCAGTTCCGTCTCGCTCATCAAGCGCAGCCACTTTGGCGGATCGGCGACCGGGAACTTCTCGTTCGCCACCGCGAGCACGTGGACTTCGGAGTTCGGGTCGTCGCCGTCGCCGAGCGCGATCGACACGATCTTGCCGAACAGCGGCGACATGCCCATCGACATGGCGATGCGCGCGCTGAGTTCGTCGGCGCTGGACGCCGTGTCCTTGCGCTGCACGTGTTTTGCGAGCGCGTCCTCGACGCTCTTCGGCAGGTCATCGCGTTCGTGCGCGGGGACAGTCTCGATGTCGATGACGAGCGTCTTGCACGCGAGGTCTTCGACGAGGGCGAGGCCGGGATCGACGAGCAACGACATGTCGAGGTCGGGCTCTTCGGCGCGGCTGGTTGCCTTGATGCGCTCGATCTTGAGCTGGAGCTTGCCCTCGTACTCTTCGACTGTCGCGATGACCTTGACGATCGCGCCTGGCGGCAGCGCGCCCGCGTTCTTCATCGCCTCAGCCTTGTCGCTCCAGATCTTGGCGTCGAGCGTGCGCGTCTCGTCAGCGAGTTCGAGCTGGTAGTACGGCTTGCCCTGCTTCGTGGTCGCTGCTTTGCAGCTTTGCACGCGAGCGTGGAACATCCACGCGTGTTCTTCGACGGAGAGGTCGGCGAGGCAGCGCGCCTCCACGACTCTTGCGGCGTTTTCGTCGCGGTTCATGGAGCCACCTTCACGGTTGCGAACGCGCGCAGTCGTGCGACGGCGCCTTCGAGGTCCTTCATTGGCGCAGCGTAGCTGATGCGCAGGAAGCCTGGCGCGCCGAATGCGCTGCCCGGCACGGTCGCCAGGAACTGCTCCTCCAAAAGGCGCGAGCAGAGTTGGGCGTCGGTCATGCCGCGCTCCGCGCACAGCTTGCGCGCGTCGACGAATGCGTAGAACGCGCCGCGTGGCGCGCCAAGGCGAAGGCCGGGGATCTCGTTGATCTCGCGCACCAAGAACTTCCGGCGCGCGTCGAACGCGGGCAGCCTGCGCGCGATCTCTTCGTGCGGCGGCTCGTCGCACGCGACGAGCGACGCTTCTTGGCTGATCGTGCATGCGTTGCCGAGCACTTGGCTCTGCGCGCGCGCCGCTGCGGCAATCACGTCCTTGGGGCCCGCGAGGAACCCAACGCGCCAACCCGTGAGCGTGTGGCTCTTGGTGAAGCCGCCGACGACCATCGTGCGGCCGCGGCCGGATTCGAAGTGCGCGGGCGAGCAATACTCGGCGCCGTCGTAGCGAAGCTGCGCGTAGATCTCGTCGGAGAGGATCCACATGTCGCGTTGAGCAGCGACGCGGACAATCGACTCCATTTGCGCGCGCGTCGGCACCGCGCCAGACGGGTTGTTGGGGTAGTTGAGGATGATGCCGCGCGCGCCGCTCACGTCGGCGGCCGCGGCGATCTGGTCTGCGGTGTGCACGAAGCCTTGGTCGGGCACGGACGGCACGACCACTGGCTCGCCATCGGCCATCCGCACGAGCGCGGGATACGACACCCAGTAGGGCGCTGGGATCAGCACGCGATCGCCCTTCTCGACGATCGTCGACAAGGCCATGTGCAGCGCAGGCTTTGCGCCTGCAGTGACGAGCACCTCGTCGGCGGAGAACTCCAGCGCGAATGCGTTCTTCAGCCACTTCGCGCCAGCCTCGCGCAGCTGCGGCAGCCCGCTGGCCGGCGTGTAGCGATACTTGCCATCCTCGATGGCGCGGATGGCCGCTCGCGCGATCGGCTCCGGCGTCGGGAAGTCCGGCTCGCCGGCGCCGAGCGCGATGATGTCCTTGCCCTGCGCTTTCAGTTGCTGGGCGCGGAAGGAGATCGCGAGCGTTGCGGACTCTTCGATCGACTGCGAACGCTGGTTGGGGCTCAGGCTGCGCATGGGGAGCGGCGCAGTAGACCGACGCATGGCCCATGGTGCAAAGGCGCGAGAGACCAGGCTGCGATGAAGTCTGTGAAAGATCGCGGCCACGCGTTCGTCCAGCGTGTGCCGAAGCCCCGCGAATCGCGCGGCGCACGGCGATACTCTTCGCCGCCGATGACCTCGAAGCGACCGCTCCGGATCTTCAAGAAGCTCGCGATTGCCGCGTTTGCGCTCATCACGCTGATCGCGCTGTTCCTTGCTGCCTTCGTCTACAACCCGTTCGAGGGCGACCTCAAGGACATCCGCGACGTGGTGCCGCGCGAGGTGGACTTCTTCCTCCGCAAACGCAACCTGCGCGACGACTTCGGCGCGGCCGGTGGTCGACTGGAACTGAACCAAGGCGTCATGCCTGAGCCCAAGTTCTGGACGTCGATGACGGACGCAAACGGGTGGCGCGACATGCTGCAGGGGCCGATCGCGACCGAGTTCCGGCGCGACATCCGGCCGCAGTTGCAGCAGGCGGTCGACGGTCTGGCGCAACTGCAGGAGCAGAGCGGCGGACTCCTCGACGTGGCGCGCGACGTGCTCGGCCAGGAAGTCGTGCTCGCGGGCTACACCGAGGACCGCTCGAAGCAGCCGGCCCAGCCGCTGCAACAGCCGTGGTGGTGCGCCTACGCGCGCGTCAGTTGGCGCCTGCGATTCGCGCACGGCCTGATGGGCTGGTCGATGGTGCAAGACCAGGCCCGCGCCGGCGGCCTCGAGATCTCGGAGCAGGACGGACTGCTGCAGATCCGGTCGCCGCAGTTGAAGGAGCCGATGTTCGTCGCGCGCAGGCTCGACTGCCTGATGCTCGGCAACAGCAAAGATCTGCTGCTGCAGTCGCTGCGACTCTACGACGGCATTGGCGACGAGCAGCCGTTCGGCCTCGCGGCGCACTACGCAGAAGGCGTTGCAGCGCCGCTGCAGCGGTGGACCGACGCCAACCTCGTCGAGGATCCGGCCATGGCCGAGTTCAGCGCCGTCACCTCGTCGATCGACGGATTCCGTCGTTATGCCGCGAAGTGGCCGGACGCCAACAATCGCGACAGCATGAACGAGCGCGTGCTCGCGAGCTTCCTCAACCTGAAGGGATGGAACTCGGTCAGCGGCGCGTTGGTGTTCGAAGAGGGCAATCTGTCGACGTTCGGTCGCGTGGTGCTCAACAGCAATCTCCACACGCCGTTCCAGAGCGCGTTCTACCGAGCGGAGAAGCAGGACAAGGAGCAGTGGCTCACGCCATTCTTGCGCATGGTGCCCGACTCCGCATGCGCAGCTGCTGCGTTGCGCATGCCGGCCGGCGACTTCATGCACGCGATGTACGACGCGCTGCTGCAGAACGAGCGCGACATGTTCGACGATGCGATGCGGCGCTGCATGTTCCAGGGCGCGCAACTCGCCGATGCGCGTGACTTGATCGACAAGCTCAAGCTGGCGCTGCTGCCGCGCATGGGGTTCGTGTTCCGCAAGAACGTTCCGGACATGTCGCGCAACGACAAGGGCGAGCTGTATGTGCCGGTTGTCGCGCGTGCGCCGCTGCCGCAGATCGCTTGGGTCTTCTGGCTTCGTCAGGACGTGCGATCGGGCGCGGAAGGCCGTTCTCCGGCGGACGACTTGGTCGAGATGCTGCGCAAGTACGGCTCGCCCGTCTTCAAGTTTGCCAACGTCTACAACCTGCCCGTCGACGGTCTGCCGGAGCCGGTTTGGGAGTTCACGAACCCGCAGATCCCGGGCACGGGTGAAGTCGCGACCATCGTGTTCCGCGACTTCCTCGTGTTGTCCAACTCGGGCCCGTTGATCAAGGACATCCTGCGCACGCGCTACGGCTTTGGCGGCTTGCGTTCGATTGTCGAGGACCCGCAATACCAGCGCATCTCCGACGAGTTGCCGCAGGCGCTCAACGGCTTCGTGTGGATGCGCGGCAAGCAGTTGCTGTCGGTGCTCGATGACTACCGCGCTGCAAGCGAGCAGCAGAACGTCGAGCCAGACCCCGAGTGGATCATGGCGCAGCGTTCGTCCGCGGAAGAGGTCGTGCGCCGCGCGAAGTACGCGCAGTATCCGAGCCTCGCGTCGATGCCCAAGAACCTGCTCGACGGCGAATTCCAGACGGCGGTGCGCGATTACTTGCGCGAGCAGTGGTCGAAGGCTTCCGCGGGCTTCTCTGCGCAGGACCTGCCCAAAATCGACCAGTTGCGCGGCATGGCCAAGCTCGTCGATGCGGCCTATCTGCAGCTGGAGCTGGAGAACAACTACATCCGCTTCCAGGGCAAGGTCATCACCAACTGGTGAACCTGCGGACTGCGTGGAGCGCGAGCTGCGTCGCGTTCCGGAAGGAGTTCCCCGCCGCCGCGTCAAGCGCAGCGGCGGGGGACTGGTGCCCAGGACAGGAGTTGAACCTGCAAGCCCGGTAAAGGGCGCCAGCACCTCAAGCTGGTGCGTCTGCCAATTTCGCCACCTGGGCGCGAGTTGGGGCGGCGAACCATAGCTGGACCGGACACGGATTCAACAGTTGGGGCTTTGTGTTGCCTCGGGGATCTCGGCGCTCGGGGCTTCCGTGACTCGGAATGCCGGGGAAATCCGCGCGTGCTGCGCAGTTTTTTTCTGCGATCGGCGAGCCGGCGACGCGTCTTCGGTGGCATCGCGCCATCCGTTGCAGCGGGCACCTTCATGCGCAGCGGCGCGAACGTGCGGCACAACGCCGCAACCGCGATCGTGCGCGCCGATGCGATCGGGCGATCGACGAGACGCTGCGGCGCACTGCGCAGATCGCGCTGCTCCGCATCGCGCACGCGCAACAGAACTCGCCCGTTCGCAGTCGTTGCGCGCTCGCTATAGTCCCGGCTCTTCGTCATCCCCTGGCGACGACTTCGAAGTTGATGAACGAGCATCTCCCCCAACCTGAGAACGCGCCGCGCAAGACGCCCGCGCGTCTCGCGGCGGTCGATTCTGCTGCGCAGTTGCTCGGCGACGACTCTCCTAGCGTTGTCGCTGCTGCGCGCGAGTTCGTGTTGTCGGCAGGAGCTGCTGGCCGCGAGGCGCTGCAGCGCGCGAGCGAGTCTGGCGACGTGGCGACGCGCATGCGCGCGCGCGCGATGTTGCGCGGGTTCGAGGTCGAGCAGTGGCTGCAGCGTTTTGCCAGCCTCGACTTGGCTGATGCCGGATGGCGCAGTTCGGAGCCGTTGCTCGCAGGCGCTGTTTTCGCATCGCACATGGTGCGCACGTTCGCGCCAGACGCGAACGAGCTGCGCCAGAAGCTGTGGCGCGAGGCGGAAGTGCTGCGCGCGCGATTCGATGGCCGCAGCCTCAACCTCTGCGCGCGCATGTTGAGCGAGCATCTCAACGAGTCGCTCGGATATCGCGGCGGCGAGGCTTCCAAGCTCGATCTCGAGCACGTGTTGCTCGATCGCGTCGTCGACAATCGCATCGGCGTGCCCGTGACGCTGTCGATGATCTATCTGCTCGTCGCGCGATGGGCTGGTCTCACGGTGTCCGGGGTCGGCATGCCGACGCACTTCCTCGTGCGTTTGCACGGCGTGCGTCCGGTGCTCGTGGACCCCTACTACGGCGGCCGCACGGTCACCAAGGCGGACTGCATCCGCCACCTCAAGAGCCTCGGCTACGACCAGGTGCTGGAGCACATGCGCGATCTGTCGGACCGCGAGGTTCTCGCGCACTACCTGCGCGCGCTGCAGCAAGCTGCCGGCCACCGCGGTCGCCACGATGCGAAGCGGTCGCTCGGCGAGGCCTTGTCCCAGTTGGGCGCGAACGGATGACCGCGGTGCGGACCGGATCCTCCTCGGGTTCCCGCTCACGCTGGCTACTGCTCGCTCCGATCCTCGCTGCTGCGGGGTGCACGGGCATCTTCCAGCGATCCCAGCCTGCTCGGCCCGCGACCTACGCGGTGCGCGCCGACGGCGCTGAACTCCGCGTCGGCTCGGCCGAACGGGAAGTGACTCCGGCAGTCGGCGGCTACATGGCCGGCTTCTCGATCGGGCGCACGAGCGAAGGCGTTGCGTCGCCGCTCAAGGTGCGCGCGCTCGTCATGGAGATCGGCGATCGACGCTTTGCGATCGTCGGCGTCGACAACCTCGGCGTGATGCGCGAGGACTCGGACTGGATCAAGTCGGGCATCGCCGGCTTCGCCAACGGCGACGTGTTCTTGTGCAGCAGCCACACGCACGCAGGCCCGGACCTGATCGGACTGTGGGGCTGGTACTTCCTCACGTCGGGCCGCTCGCACGACTACCTGCGCCAATTGCGCATCGCGACGGCCGAGGCGGTCGCAGAAGCGCGCAAGAACGCGGCGCCGGCGACGCTGGTCCGCGGCGACGCGCGGTTGATGCCCGAGACCTCGGTGCGCAACAGCAACTTCGGCGCGTGCTTCGATCGTCGATTCGACGTCGTGCATGCGCGCGCAGTCGACGACGGGCGGCCGCTCGGCACGTTGCTCCACATGGCATGCCACCCCGAGGTGCTGTCGCGTCGGCTGGCGTTGCTGTCGTCGGACTTCGTCGGCGCGTTGTGCGATGGATGGCGCGAGCGTGGCCACGGACAGGCAGTGTTCGTCAACGGCGCGCTCGGAGCGATGGTCACTCCGCGGATGAAGAACCGCGATGAGAGCGGCGCGCGCGACATGGGCGCCGAGTTGCTCGGCATCGCAGAGCAAGCGCTCGCAGGCGCAGCGCCGATGCCGGTCGATTCGATCGAAGTGCGAAGGCGCGACCTGTTCATCCCGCTCGACACGTTCGGGCTCAAGCTGGGTCGGCTCACGATGGCGATCCCGCGCGACATGCACGAGGGTTGCGCGCGCACGACGGTGGGCTGGCTGCGCATCGGCTCGCTGCAAGCTGTGGCGGTCCCGGGCGAAGCGGAGCCTGCGTTCGCGCAGCGCATTCGCGCCCGCGTTGGCGTGCCGGACCTGTTGTTGTTCGGCCTGTGCGACGACGAACTCGGCTACTTGCTCCGCGAGCAAGATGCGCGCGATCGCGAGTTTGCCTACGAGCGCTCGATGAGCGCATGCGTGCGCGCCGGCGAGATGGTCGAAGAGGCCCTGGTCGGTCCGCGCGCGCGCTGAGTCGAGTTGCGTCGAGCGTTCAGCGCAGCGGCGCGTCGAGCCACGAAGTGACCGTGCGCCACACTGGCGTGAACAGGCTCGGCATCACGTAGATCGCGACGATCAGCGTGATCGCCCCCGACATCGGCAGGCGCTGCAGGTTGTCGTAGAACACGCGGATGCGCTTGCTCAGCCCGGAGAGCGCTCCTGCGCCGTCGAGTGGCGGCAGTGGCAGCAGGTTGAAGACGGCGAGCAGCAGGTTGAGCATCAAGAACGTCGCTGCGATGCGCTGGACTGCGGCTGCTTCGCTGGTCTCTGGGTAGCTGATCCATTGCAGCGCGAAGAACGCGATCGCTGCCACGATGAGGTTGGCTAGCGGGCCTGCGAGCGAGACCAACGCGGCGCGCTTGGGATGGTGGAAGGCCCAGATCGGGTCAATCGGCGCGCTCGCGAAGCCCATGCACATCGAGCCGCCGCTCGCGAAGATCGTGAGCAGCGGCAGCACGACCATGCCGAACGGCTCGCGTTGGATGTGCGGCAGCGGATTGAGCGACACCTGCCCGCCGCGGTAGGCCGTGAGGTCGCCGCCGATCTTGGCGGCGAGCGCGTGCGCGGCTTCGTGCACGGTGTTGCTGACGAGCAGCACGACGAACAACGTCAGCGCTGCCGTCACATCGAGGTTGCCGAGAGCGATCATTCTTCGTCCGCCGGCTCTTCGTCGCGGCTCTCCGCGCGATCCGCGACGCCTGCATGCAGGTCGGCCACGACCTTCTTCACCTTGGTCTCCGTCGCGGCGAGCCGCTCGCGGCACAGCGCCAGCAACGCCGCTGCGCGTTCGACCTTCTCCGACAGTAGGTCGAGATCGAGATCGCCGGACTCGACCTCGCGCAGGATCTGCTCGAGCTCCGCGCTCGCTTCGGAGTAGGTGGGCTCCTGCCCCTTCTTCTTCTTGTCGCTCATGGTTTGTTCTCGATTGCTTCGGCGCGCGTGCGAACGGAGCCGTCGCGCATTTGGATCGTGATCTGCTGGCCTTGCTCGATGCGAGCCGCTGAAGGCACGACGCGGCCCTGCTCGTCGCGCACGAGCGCGAAGCCTCGGCGCAGCACGAAGCGCGGGTCGAGCAGTCGTTGCTTGTCGGCGAGTTGCTCCAACTTGTGTTGCGCGCGCTGCAGCAGCGCCATGGCGCCGTGTCGCGCGCGGTCAGACGCTCGTGCAAGCTCGTGCTTCTTTCGCTCGCACGACTGCATCGCAAACGTCTGCAGCGTCCGTGCCGCGGTCTCGAGCGTGCGACGGCCCTCGGCGACGGCGCGCAGCGAGTGGCTGCGCAAGTCGCGCGCAGCGGTGTCGAGTTGTTGCCGCTCGCTGCGGATGCGGCTCGAGGCGTGGCTGCCGAGCGCCATCGCCGAACGTGCGAGCCAGTTGGTCTCGCTCTGCAGCAGGCGACCGACGCTGCGCTGCAATGCGATCGCGCGGTCCGCGACTTTGCGTCGTTCGCCGAGGACGGTGTCGGCGAGGAATGCCGCGACGGCCGTCGGTGTCTTCTCCGAGTGCGCGATCTCGTCGAGCACCGAGCGGTCGCGTTCGTGGCCGATGCCGATCAGGACCTTGATCGGGTGCTTGGCGACCGCGAGCGCGATGTCCATGTCGTCGAACCACGCGAGGTCCGTGCGCGAGCCGCCGCCGCGAAGGATGCACACGCAGTCGAAGTCGTTCGCGCGCGCAGCAAACCATGCAAGGGCGCCGAGCACGCTCGCGCGCGTCTTGTCGCCCTGCACGGCGATCGGCGTCAGCGTGATCTGAAAGCCGATGCCGGAGCCTTCGAGGTGCTTCTTGAAGTCGTTCCAGCCGTCCGCGCTCTCGCTCGTCAGCACGCCGATGCGCAGCGGCGGGATCGGCAACGGCAGCGACTTGTTCTGTTCTGCGAGGCCCTGTTCGCGAAGCGCGCGCAGGATCTGTTCGCGATTGAGCGCGAGCTTGCCGAGCGTGAACGACGGATCGATCTCCTCGACGTGCACGCTGACCTTGCCGGTCGGCACGTAGTAGTCGACCTTGACGAGCGCGCGGATCTCGATGCCATCGCGCATCGCGAAGTCGGGCGCGGTCTCCGAGAGGCGGCGGAAGATCTCGGCTGCCTTGCGGTCCCAGATCACCGCGTCGATGCGTGCCTTTTGCTTCGATGCGCCATCGCCCTTCTCGGCGAGCGCGAAGTACTTGTGCTGCTTGTTGGCGCCCTTGTCGAAGTCGAGCACTTCGCCGGTGATCCACATCGACTGCATGAAGTTGCCCTTCACGCACTCGCGGATGCGCTCGTTGAGCGCGGAGATCGTCAGCGTGTCTGCAGCTTGCTCGCGGGTCTCGATCGGCGAGTCGCTTTCGTCGTCGATCGGAGCAGGCTTTGCGCGCGGCGCTTCCTTCGGCTTGCCCATCGTTCCCGCGACGATGCTCATCACATCGGACGAGAAGTCGAACATGTAGCGCGAGAGCTTGTTGTAGACCGCCTCGGCGTGACGCGCGGGCACCGACCACGTCTTGCTCGCGCCGTCGAAGCGGCGGTCTGGCAGCTCCTTGACCAGCGCCACGATGTCTGGGCGGTAGCCGAAGCGGATGCGCAGCGTCACTCCGTCCTGCGCCAGCTCGACTTCGTTCCTCATGGTGGTGTGCAGTTGCGCAGGTTGGCGTCAGGGGTTTCGTCCCGGCGCCGTCAGCATGCCGACCAGCGAGCGGGCTGCAACGCGCGCTTCGTCGAGAAGGATCGTGCGGCCGCATGCGGTCTGCAGGTCGCTCATCGTCTCGGGCGCGCGGCCGCAGGGTCGCACGGCGAACCACGGCGTGTTGTCCATCGCCACGTTGATCGCGATGCCGTGCAGGTTGGTCCAACGCTTGATGGCCACGCCGATCGACGCGACCTTGTGATCGCCTACGAACACGCCAGTTCCATCGACCGAGGCCTTCGCAGCGAGGCCGAACGCCGAACAGACGGCGACGCCAAACGCCTCGAGCCTGCGCAGCCACTCGCGCGCGTCGCGATGGGGCAGGCGAAGGATGGGGTAGATCACCAGTTGGCCGGGGCCGTGGTAGGTGATCTTGCCCCCGCGCTCGATCGGCACGACGAGCGGCCCGAGTTCGTGCGGCGGAGTCGCGCGCCCCGCGGTGTAGACCGGTTCGTGCTCGACCAGCAGGATGCGGCCGTCGTCTTCGCCGCTTGCGACCTTGCTGTGCAGCGCGCGCATGTGCTCGAGCACCGGCACGTAGGCGCTGCGTCCAAGGTCCTCGATTTCGATCGGCACGGCCGACAGACTACGAAAAGACTCGACCATGGCGACCGCTCTCGTTCTCTCGTTTCTGCTGCAGCAGTTCGTCGTGGCGCCGTTCCCGTGCGAGGTCGGCGAGCAGGCGGTGTTCTCCGCGGTCGCTGCGGACGGCAAGCCCATCGCGGGCCTGACGGTCGTCGTCGAGCGGCCCGATGGATCCGCTTGGGATGTCGGCGCCACCAATGCAGCCGGCGAAGTGCGGTTTGTGCCTAAGGACGCAGGCCGGCATCTCTGCATCGCCAAGAGCGGCGGATCGCGGTGGATCGCGCCGCTGCAGGTCGTGAGCGCGCCGATGCGCTGGCTCTACGCTGCGGCATGCACGCCGCTCGGGCTCGTGCTGCTGTGGAAGTCGCTGCGTCGCCGCAAGCGCGCCGCAAGCGGCGCAGCCTGACGGACTGGGCTGGCTGGCCGAGAGGCCAGCCGCCCGCGCGATCAGGCGAGGACCTTCTCGATGTAGGTCTTGATCGAGCGCACGTCGAGGGCGCCCGAGAAGCGGTCCACTTCCTTCGTGCCCTTGAAGAACACGCAGGTTGGAACCGAGCTGATGTTGAAGTTCGACGCCGCGTCTTGCGCGTTGTCGATGTCCACCTTGTAGATCGCGATCTTGCCGGCGTATTCGGCCGCGAGCTTGTCGATCGTCGGTGCGAGCGCCTTGCACGGGCCGCACCAGGAGGCGCTGAAATCCACGAGCACCGGCGTCGAGGCGCTGGCGATCGTCGATTGGAAGTTGTCGTCGGTGAGTTCGGGGACCTTGCTCATGGAGGTGGTTCTAGGCGTGTCCGGTCGGGATTGAGGCGGGGCATTTTGGCCACGCCCTGCATGTGCGCAAGGGCGTGCTGCCTCGCATCTGCGATCAGTTCGCGCGGTTGAGCGCGGCGAGCAGGCGCTCCGTCGGGATGCCGTTCTGCTGGGCCACTTCCTCGATCGACGAGTGCGGGTCGAAGCCGCAGTTGCGGCAGCCGCCGATGTGGAAGTCGCGCATCAGGATCATGCCGAGCGACGGATCGGCCGTCAGGCACTCGAGCATCGTGGTCTTCGGGTTGAACTGGCCGGTCTGGGCGTTCGTGTTTTGGGTCGGGTTCATGGGTTACTCCGCGTTCAGGATGCTCACTCGTTGGGCGACCTTGCCCGCCACCGCGAGCAGTGCCTTCGCCGTTTCGGACTCCGGATGTGCGAGCACAACGGGGCGACCCTTGTCGCCACCTTCGCGCACCGCAATCTCGATCGGGATCTGGCCGAGCAGTGGCAGGCCGAACTCACGTTCGATGCGCGCGCCGCCGCCTTCGCCAAAGATGTGATACTTCTCCGTGCTGCCTGGGGGCGTGAACCACGCCATGTTCTCGACGATGCCGAGCATCGGCACGTTGACCGACTGGAACATGCGGATCGCCTTCTTCACGTCGAGGACCGACACGTCCTGCGGCGTCGTGACGATCACTGCGCCCATCAAGTGCGCCTGCTGGCTCAGTGACAGTTGCGCATCGCCGGTGCCCGGAGGCAGGTCCACGACGAGGTAGTCGAGGTCGGTCCACGCGACGTCGAACAAGAACTGGCGCACTGCCGAGTGCAGCATCGGGCCGCGCCAGATGACCGGCTGGTCCTCCGCGACGAGCAGCGCCATCGACATGATCTGCAGCCCGTATTGCACGAACGGCTGGATCTTCTTGTCCTTCACCTCGGGCTGGCCCTTCACGCCGAGCATCAACGGCACGTTGGGGCCGTAGACGTCTGCGTCGAGGATGCCGACCCTGGCGCCGCTCGCCTGCAGCGCGCAGGCGAGGTTGACCGCGACGGTCGACTTGCCGACGCCGCCCTTGCCCGACGACACCGCGATCACGTTCTTGACGCCGGGGATCATCCCCTTGTCGCCGAGCACCGGGCGGCTCGCGGTGACGCGCGCGGTCATCTCGATCTGCACACTCTTGATGCCGGGCACGGCGCGCACTGCGCGCTCGGCTTCGGCCTTCATCAGGTCCTTCACCGGACACGCCGGCGTGGTCAACTCGATCGAGAAGGCCGCGTTGCCATCGCAGATGCGGAGGTTCTTGATGAACCCGAGCGCCACGATGTCTTGCCGGAGGTCTGGGTCGCGGACCGCGCGCAAGGCGTCGAGAACGGAGGATTCGCTTGCTTGCGGGGTCATGCTGGCGGCCATGGGGGGCGGGGAAACTAGCCTCGCAGTGGGGCCCTTTCAAGGAGCCCAGCCGGGTGCGCCGACGCGTTCGTTGGAGCGAGACCGCGAGTTTCGCGGCGGTTCTCGGCCCGAGGTGCGTCGGATGCTGCCTACCCGGACTCCCCTCGTCCACTTCGATCGGTCCAGAGTATTCTTGCGCGACCCATGAGCCGTTTCCTCTCCAGCGCCCTCACGTTGTTCTTCGCGATTCCGCTGGCTGCTCAGGACGAGCCCGCAAACCCAGGCGGCAAGGCCGGCGGCGGCGATGGCAAAGGAGTAATCCGTGCGGTCGACGAAGAAGTCGTCGAGAAGGGCGGCAAGGAAGGGTTCAACCCCGAGACCGGCGAGAAGGGTGGCTTCAACCTCGACAAGCAGCCGCAGGTGATGACGGCGCGGGGCCACGCTCGATTCGATGGAGCGATCCAGCCGCGACGTCTCTTGCCGGGACAGTCCGGCAAGCTGCTCGTCACGATGATGCTCGAAGGCGACTCGGTCATGCCGTCGCCGTCGTCGCTGTCGATGACGGCGGCGCAGGGCGGGATGGCGCTCGGCTCCTGGACGTTGCTGCCAGCTCAGGTCGGGCGCATCGCACCCGCCTACATGGGGCAACCGGTCTACGACAATTGGGCGGTGATCGAAGCGACCGTCACGATGCCGCCCGAGGCGCGCATCGGCGAGAAGCGCAACGCCGTGCTCGAGTTGGAGTTCGACCTGCACAGTGGCTCCACGGGTCAGTCCCTCGGGCACTTCCGTGAGAGCGTCACGGTGCCCTGCGAAGTCGGTGTTGCCGCAAACCCCGCCATCCTCGGCGGCGTTCCCACGGGTGCCGGCGCTGCGGCGCAGGCTGTGACGAAGCCCGTGACGCCGGTCGAGGAGAGGACGGGAGATGTCGTGGCACCGGAGTCCGCTGCCAATTCTGGCAGCCGCTCGCCGCAGGCTGCCGATTTGGCGGATCCGACGCCCGTCCCGACTGCGCCCCCTGTCGACAGCGATGTGGGCTCCAGTGCGGAGTTGGCCCCTTCGGCCGAAGAATCTACGAAGGACAGTCTGCTTTTCGTCGGCGGCGGAGCGGCCGCGGTGATCGTGTTGGTTGCGGTGCTGCTGATGCGCCGACGCTGAGTTGCCGTAGCAAGTTGCAGCCGACGTAGACGCTGTTGCGTGCGTCCGTTGCCGGCCGTGCATCGGGCCAGCGTGTCCGTTCCCTGCCACCAAGTGCGGAGAATCTTCCGAGCCGTTCCTCTCGTTATGGGGCCGACGGCGCGCAGGCACGGTTGTTGTTTCCTGCCTCCGTCATGACTGCATCCGCTGAGTGCGGTGCTGCGGAGTCCAAGGCGCACTTCTGCGTCGACTCACGCGGCAACGCCCCAACGGGGCAGCCAGGAGGCTCTCGTGATTTCCAGAATCCTCGCAAAGTCCAAACTGAAGCTGGCCGCCGGGCGCGCTGTTCCGGTCGAGCAGCTCGATGCGGCGCTCGATGTGCCGACGGATCGTTTCGAGCGCACGACGGAGCAGCTCGCAGCACAGTTGCGTCGCGCGGACGCGGACATCGATGTGGTCGGATATCGCGCGCGGCGCACGATCGCGGTGCACGGTGATGCGCAGCCTTCGTTGTCGGACATCCGCGGCGTCGGCTTCTACCAGATGGATCTGCGCAGACTGCCGCCGATGGATCGCGAAGAAGAGTTCCGCATGGCGCGGCGCTACGAGTTCTTCAAGCTGCGCCTGTTGCTCGAACTGCAGCGCGCGGGCGTGGATTCGGCGCGGGCCAAGGCGCTCACGGCGCGGCCGCGCAGTGAGATCGAGGCCGAACTCGGCGATCGCGCGCGTGCGACCTATCTCTCTCGCTGCGCATCGCAGCTCGAGGACCTTCGCAATCTCTACATCGAAGGCGCATTGCACATCGTTCTTGGCACGGTGCAGCGCTACCGCGGGCTCGGAGTCGATTCGCCGGATCTGATCCAAGAAGGCAATGCGTCGCTGTTCCAGGCGATCGAAGGCTTCGATTGGCGCCGCGAAGTTCGGTTCCGCACCTACGCGCAATACTGGGTGCAGCAGGCCGTGCTGAAGATGCTCTACAACAGCTCGCGCACGGTCCGCATCCCGGTGTGGGTGCAGAAGATCCTCGGTCGCATTCGTCGCGCGCAGGACGAAGGCCGTCGAGCGGGTTCTGAGCTGACCAGCGCGGAGATTGCGCAGAAGCTCGGCATCTCTGTCGACAAGGTCGATTGGGTGCTCTCGACCAAGCGCTACGCCGTCAGCCTCGACGCCGAGCGCGGCGGCGAAGATGGCACGATGACGTTGCTGCAATCGCTCGCCGACGAGGACGCGGTGCCTGTCCCGGAAAGCGTGCCCGTCGGCGACTTGCGTGCGAGCCTCGCGGACGTGATGCGCGATCTGTCGGACCGCGAGCAGCAGATCCTGCGGCGGCGCTTTGGCCTCGGCGGCGGCGAGCCGGAGACGCTCGGCCAGATCGCAGTCGACTTCGGAATCAGCGCAGAGCGCGTTCGACAACTCGAGAGCGCAGCGCTGGGGCGGCTGAAGAAGCCGGGCGCGAAGAGTCGACTCGCAGCCTTCGTGGAGTGAAGTGAGGTCGCGGGGCGCCAGCTACTTCTTTGGCTGGCCTTCGCGGCTCTGCTGCACGATCGAGTCGAATGTCTCGTCCCAGAGCTTGCGGTAGACGCTCGGCCGCTCGTCGCGATGCACGGGCATCATGCGTCGCATCGTTCGCACGGTGCGCAGGTCCATCTCCGCAGTGACGACGCCGCTTTCGCCTGTGCCCGATGCGAGGATTTCGCCAGTCGGGTCCACGATGCGCCCATCACCCAGGAAGGAGAGGTCCTCCTCGCTCTTCAGCGAGACGTCGTGGCCGGTTCGATTCGACCCGATCACGAAGAGGATGTTCTCGATCGCGCGCGCGCGCAGCAGCGTCCGCCAATGTTGCGACCGCGCTTCGGGCCATTGCGCGGGCACGACGAGGATCTCGGCTCCCTTTCGGAAGTAGTAGCGCGCGAGATCGGGGAATCGCAGGTCGTAGCCGATCATCACGCCGATGCGACCGGCGCTCGTGTCGACGACGAGCGGCTCGTCGCCGCCGCGGTGATGGCGATGCTCTGCGTTGGCAGAGAAAAGGTGCACCTTGCGGTAGCTGCCTTTCGTCTCGCCACAGTCGTAGAGCTTCGCGCAGTTGAAGATCGCCCCGTCGCGCGACTCAGGTCCGCTGCCGAGGATCGTCATCGCGTGTTGCTTGGACAATTCGGCGATGCGCGCTTCCGCTGCTTCTGCCGCCGCGATCTGCGATGCGTCGTAGCTCGGCAAGAACGACGTCGACCACATCTCGGGCAGCACGCAGAGCCGCGCGCCTTCCTTGGCTGCGTCCGCGATGCCGGCTTCAGCTCGAGCGAGGTTGCCGGCGACGTCGCCGCGGCGAACGTCGAACTGGACGCACGCAGCCACCAGGGTCTGCGGTTCGTCGTCTTGAGGTGTGGTCATGGAGGCAGCCTGACGGCAGCCGAGGGACGATAGCCACGCGGTGGCCGTCGTTCCAAGCGATGCGCACCGTACATGAAGACGCGCGGCGCCGCGTGTGCGGCTACCGCGCGTCCGCTATCGGCATCAGCCCTTGAACAGGATGTCGTCCGTCGGGTTGCCTTGCGGCTTCTTCGTGCGCGGCGTTGCCGTCGTGCGCGTGTCGATGATCAGTTGATCGCTCGGCTTGAAGATCACCGTCTCCTTGTTGGCGACGTCGATGCTCTCGCCCGTGAG
>CAIYFF010000321.1 GCA_903925435.1 uncultured Planctomycetota bacterium
CCGTTGCCGAGTGCTGCTGCGCAGTCACTCCAGCGCCACGGAAGCTCGTGTGCTCGTCCACGTGGCACTCGGCGCAACCTTCCTTGCTGCCCTTGCCCGCGGCGACGGTGATGTCGAGGAACGGCTTCTGGTGCGGGCTGTCGTGACAGCGAGCGCACGCATCGAGCGGCGGCAGTTCACCAGGATGCTTGGACGCATGTTGGCCATCGCCGTGGCACTTCTTGCACTCCGCCTTCGCGTGGCCGCCGCGCAACGGGAAGCCAAACTCTGCGTGCTTCGCCGGCGTCACGCGCGCGTCAGACCACTTGGTCGACGCATGGCAGCGTGAACAATCGGCGGTGTCATCGAGCAGCATCGCCTTCGCGGGAATGCCCGGGCGATCGTGGTGCGGATCCTCGTGGCACTCCGCGCACTTGCGCGCCGGCAACCTCTCCTTCGCCAACGCAGCGGTCGCGTGCGGCGTGCCTTCTTCGTGGCACTTCGCGCAACCGACACGCGAGTGCGCACCGATCAGCGGGAACACCGCATGATCGAAGCCCGGCGCCGCCTTGAATGGCTGCACTTGCCCGTGGCACTTCTCGCAGTCAGAGCCAAACGACGAAAGATGCACGTCTTCGTGGCACGCGACGCACTGTTGCTGCAGGCCGAGGAACCTGCCGCCCTTCGGCGGTTGCGCAGCGTCCGCTGACGCATGGCATCGCGCGCACGCAAGTGCGGCATGCGCGCCGCCGAGCGAGTAGCCGGGCACGTGACGATGGTCATACGCGTCCCGCTGCTTCACGCCGGCAAAGAGGAACGCCTGCGCGGTGATGAGCGGAGTTCGCTCACCCATGTGCTCGGAGTGGCACTGGCTGCAATCGTCGAGCTGCGCGCTCGGCAAGTTGCCGTGAAGTCCCTTCTTGCTCGCGCGCTGCTGACCGATTGGCTCGTGGCAACGAATGCAGCCCTCCGCGTTGATGCCCTCGCCTTCGCGATGGCAGCTGGAGCAATCTGCGCCCAAGAAGAACCCCTCCAGTTCGTGATGCGCCGGATGGAGCTGTCCCGGCCCCGTCCTGGAGCTGGAGAACTCCCACATCGTGAATGCCGCAACCGCGACGAGCGACGCCGCGGGCAAGAGCCAACGACGCAAGTTCATCGCGAACCTCTGAGCAGCGACAGGACGGAGAAGTCGACGCCGCCAAAGCGCAACGCGGTGACCACGTGCACGAAGACGAGGATCGCGAGCAACAGCGCAAGCCAGCGATGCATCCACCGCCACGACGACAAGATGCCGCGCACTTCCTCGTAGTGCGTGACCTGCAACGCGAGTCGATGCGCGCGGCGCGCAAGCACGACGACGCGCTGCACTTCACCGACAGCGAAGCCCTCTGCGAGGCCTTGGCGTTGGATCTTGCGCAACAGCCATGCGAGTCGCACTTGGCCCGCGACCAGCGAGAAGATGCGGTCGAGGACGTTCTTTCCGAAGTGTTCCGCGTTCGCAAGGCTCTCGACCTGCGCGCGAACGCGCTCGCCGAAACCCTTCCCGACGGAGTCCCACTCGCCAGCCATCGCGGCAACGCGCAAGCCGAGCTCTTCGAGGTCTGCTTGCCTACCGCTCTGCGCCTTCGGCACGAACGAATAGAACCAACGCCCAATTGCGCCAGTCGTCACGACGATCGCCATGACGATCAACGAGTGGCCAGCAACCGCGTCGCGCACATGGAACGCGCTGTGCAAGCAGCCGAACAGGAGCGCGAAGAAGCCCGTGGCGACATGCATCGTCATCCAAGCCTTCAGGCTGCCTGGCAGCCAACGCCCCCACTTCGGAGAACGTCGCGCGAGGTAGAGCAGGTTGATCCCGAAGAAGCTCACCGCGCAAAGGCCCGCAAACAGTCCGAACGCGCCCTGCGGCCGCAGCACCGCATGCCAATCCGAGATGTCGCGGTCCGCGATCGGCAGGTCGTAGTAGCTGCCCCACGCGACGCGCGCGACGAGCAAGCCGATGCAGCCGAGCAGCGTCGCCACCATCGCCACGAGCAACCCGTTGCCACGGTCGATGGCAGGCGCTTCGACAGGACGCAGCGCCGGATCGAACGACACGCCAGCGGCTTCGAGCAACGGGAACGGCGGCTTGCCGCCCGCGAAGATGAACACATCGTCGTTGGGCAAGCTGCGCTCGACTTCGCCCGCATCCTCGGTGAAGCGCAGCACGACCGCATCGGGCTCGATGCGCACGACGTTGCTCTCGAAGGCGACCGAGACCTTGCCGTCGCGGATCGCTTCTTGGATGCGCGTTTCGTTGCGCGACTTGATGCGCGAGAACGCCGACTTGCGATAGCTCAGCGTGACGACATTGCCGGGCTGCTCGCCGAGAGCGATCGCGGCTTCGATCGCGCTGTCGCCGCCGCCGACGACGAGGATGTTGTGGCCTTGGTAGCTCTCCGCATCGAGCAGTGAGTAGGAGACCTTCGGCAGATCCTCGCCAGGGACCTCGAGCTTCTGCGGCGAACCGCGACGGCCGACCGCGAGCACGACGTGGCGGGCGCGCACGTTGCCGAAGCTCGTCGCCACCGTGAAGACCTCGTCGTCGCCGCGCGTGAGGCCAGTCACCTGGACGCCCAGCTTGACCGGCAAACGATGGCGCTTGGTCAAGCCTTGCCACAGCTCGACCAGCTCCTCCTTCTCGTATTCGAGCCGATTGAGCTTGCCGTGCAGCGGCAGCTCCATCGGTTGCGTCATGACGAGCTTCTTGCGCGGATACGCAGCGACCGTGCCGCCAATCGTCTCCGCTTGGTCCACGCATGCGAAGCGAAGGCCATGCTGCTTGGCCGCGAGCGCGCACGACAGTCCTGCAGGGCCCATCCCGACGATGAGGAGATCCAACGGCACAGGGCCTTCGGTCTCTGCGTCAGCCACAGCGACCGCTTCGTCGCTGCCATTCGCTGACGTTGCCACCCGCTTGTTGCGCGACGTTCGCACTTGCTGCACCGGAACGCTTGCGCCGACGCGATGAGCAACCTCCGCTGCCACCACCGCTCCGTGCTGCACCGCAGTGCGCACGAGCGAGAAGCCCGTGATCTCGCCTGCGAGGAAGAGGCCAGGAACGGTGACCGCTTCGTGCTTCTCGTCGATCGCAGGAAGGTCCTTGCGCTCGCTCAGGTCACCAAGCGTGAGAGCAATCGCGCCCGTAGGGCATGCATCGGCGCAGCGGCCATGACCTACGCATCGAGCGCCATGCACGACGACTGCTTGGCCGAACGCAAGCTCGAGCACACCACTCTCCGGGCACTCGCGCACGCAGCCACCACAACCGATGCACTTCTGCAGATCGATGTGCGGATGGAGCAGCCGGGCTTCATGGCTTCCTTGAGCCTTCGCCTTCGCGCGCTCGGCGATCACGCGCGCGTAGTCGCGCAACAACGCTCGGCGTCGAACCAGAGCGGCGACGCCGATGGACACGACGATCGCAGGAGTGAGCCAGGTGAGCCAGGACACGGAACCGACACTTGTGACAAGGACCGTGCCGTGCGCCGCAAATCATCGGAGTGATGAGATCGACAACACAACATCAACCAATGCCTGCATCGGCACGCCGAGCCGCGTCGTTGAATCCCTAACCTGGATCAATGCGCATGCAAAACCTGCGCGTTCGATGCAACCGTTCCAACGCATCCAAACAACGGTGACGCCGGAGCAAGCACTCCGATGCGGTCGCACTGGGCATTACTTCGTAGTCGACATCAGCGCGTTCCACACGACACGGATCGTGACGAGCGGCTGGCCGCGATACGTGGCATCGGCGCCGAACAGCACGACGGATCCCTTGCCAAATGGCGCACGCGCAATCGCTGCACGGCCCGCAACGTGTTGCAAGCCGACTGCCCATCCGGATGCGAGCGTGTCCTTGTCGGCGTAGCGCGCGATGACTTCGACAGAGTCGTTCTGGGGCTGCAGCACGGCGCTCGACCGCGTGAACATCGCAACCGCATGCTTCTCGGATCCCGCCGCAAACGGATGCGCGGCGTCGAAGACGATCGAGAGCAGCGAACCTGGAACGTAGAACTCCTCGTTGCGCACGCGACGACGCCCGCCTTCCGCAGTCGCATCGTCGACCCACGCGCCGACCGTGATCG
>CAIYFF010000322.1 GCA_903925435.1 uncultured Planctomycetota bacterium
GACCGGGACGAACGCGGGGTCGTAGCCAAAGCCGCCTTCGCCGCGCGGTGCGCGCAAGAGAACGCCTTCGCAGGTTCCTTCTGCCGTGATGCGCACGCTGCCATCGGGACCGCACACGCACAGGCTGCAGACGAAGCGAGCCGTGCGACGTGGGGATTCCACGTCGCGGATCTCGTCGAGCAACCGCAGCAATCGACCGCGGTCGTCGAGGCCTTCGCCGCCGTAGCGTGCGCTCAGCACGCCGGGCCTGCCATCGAGCGCGTCGACGCACAGGCCGGAGTCATCTGCGAGCGCCACGCCGCGCGCAGCGATCGCGAGGCTCTGCGCCTTCTTGCGCGCGTTGCCGGCGAAGTCGGGCTGGTCCTCGATGGGATCCCACGCCACTTGCAGCTCGTTTGGCGTGCGCAGCGCGATGCCGAGCGGAGCCAGCATGCGATGCAGTTCCGCGAGCTTCTTCTTGTTGCCCGTGGCGATCCAGAGTTCGCGCATCGACGTGCCGCTCGGGTCAGAGCCCGAGGATCTGCTTCTGCATCGCGACGATGTCGGTGCAGCCCTTCTGGCCCAGCGTCAGCATCTGTTGCAGCTGTTCGACCGAGAACGGCCTCCGCTCGGCGGCGCCTTGCACTTCGACGATGCGTCCGTCGCTCGAGCAGACGATGTTGAGATCCACATCCGCCGCGCTGTCCTCGCCGAAGTCGAGGTCCGCGACGATCTGCTCTTCGACGAGGCCGACCGACGTCGCGCTGACGAGGCCGCGCAACGGCCACTTGCGCAGATGACGTTGCTCTTCCATCCACAAGAGTGCGTCGTAGAGCGCGACCATCGAGCCATTGATCGCCGTCGTGCGCGTGCCGCCGTCCGCCGAGAGCACGTCGCAGTCGACCCACAACGTCACTTCGGGAAGGATCGCGAGATCGAGCGCGCAGCGAAGCGCGCGGCCGACCATGCGCTGGATCTCCTGCGTGCGGCCATCGAGCGGGCGGCCCGTGCGGCCTTCGCGCGGCTTGCGCGGAGTGCCGGCGGACGGAAGCATCGAGTATTCGGCCGTGAGCCATCCACCCGGCTGCTTGTTGTACATCCAGGGCGGAACCTGCTCTTGCACGCTGACGGTGCACAGGACGCGCGTGCGGCCGCATTCAGCGAGCACGGATCCAGGCGTCTGGTCGGTGAAAGCGCGGGTGAAGGTGATCGGCCGGAGCTGGTCCGGCTGGCGTCCGTTCTTGCGAGTCAGGGCTTGGTCCTCCGAGAGGAGATGCAGCGAGAGGGGTAGTCGGGCCAGACTAGCGTCGCGCGGTGACGGTTCCACGCTGCGGTGTGAGCCGATGCGCTGCGTTGCGGCGCGCGGAATCAGGCGGTGAGCGCCTGCAAGAGTGCGCGGCGCAGTTCGCCAACGCCAAACGGCTTGCGGATCTCGGTGAGTTGGTCGGCAAATCCCGCGGGCACGGCGCTCGTCTGTGCGGCGGACAACACGACGATTCGCAGCGCTGGGCACAGCTTGCGGATCGTCGCGCACAGCAAGTCGCCGGCGTCGAGTCGCGCTGCGTGGTCGACGATCAGGATCTCGAAGCGATCCGGCGTCGCCTGGATCAGCGAGCGAGCAGATGCTCCATCCGGGCAAACGAACACCGCGCGGCCTTGTGCGCGCAGTTCTGCAGTGAGCATCGTTCGTACGCTTGCGTCTTCTTCGATGACGAGCACGCCGCCGTAGCGATGGGTCCGAGGCAGTTCGACGATCGGTTCTTCGGGCGCGATCGGCGGCGCTTCGGTGGGCGCTGGCGCATGCGCGGTTTCATCGTCGCCGACGGCAGACACGTCGCTGGTCGCCAGCGGGATCTGCAACACGGCGCTGGCCTCGTGGAACGGCTCGTGCGTGAACTTCAGAGTCGCTCCGTATGCGCGCAGCATGTGCGCTGCTGCCGTGCGCGCGATCAAGAACGACGCGCTCGGCTGCGTGGGAGTCTTGCGCATTGCGACGTCCTCGTCGCGTTCGAGCACGAGCTGCACATGCACTTCGGGCGTGTCTTGCTCGAAGTTGGGCTCGACGTGCGCCGACAGTCGCAAGGCTCCGCGCTCCAGACAATGCAATGCCGTCGTCGCAATCGTCAGCGCCAGCAGCAAGTCGTCGTGGTCGCCGCGCAGGCGCAGCGACGGTTGTGGCAGGTTCCACGTGATCTGCAATCCGAGCGAGCTCGACTCCAGTTCTTCCCGCAGGCTCGTCAGCAGTCGGTCGATTTGCACCGTGCCTGGCGTCGGGTGCGGCGCGTGCGCAAAGCTCGCGACCTTGCCATGGAATCGACGCAGGCGACGGACAGCGAGCCAAAGGCTCTCGACCGATTCGTTCTGCACGCGCAGTCCTGGGTTTTGTTCGATCAGACGGAACGTGCCGCCTTCGATGCCCGAGACGATCGTCGCGAGTTCGCGTGAGAAGGCCCGCGCCATCTCGAACGCAGTCGGATCGATGCGCGTTTGTTCGGCGTCTTGATGCGCAGCGAGTTCGCGCGCGCGTTCTTCGACCTGCTGGAGTTCCTTGTCCAACGCCTCAGCCTTGGCCGCGACCTCGCGCTCCAACGTCGCAATCTGACGCGCATGGCGAGCGCGAAGGTCTGCTGCGTTCGCGTCTGCGGCCGTCTGCGCGCGCGCCGCGTCCTTGCGAATGCGAGCCACCGCGCGCCGCGACAGCGCGTAGGCGAAGGCCGCGCCGACGAGGGCGCCGCCGATAGCAGTGAGGATCGGGGACACGGAGAGGAGGGGGAGGACCGGGCAACCTAACGAGGCTGCGTCCTAGTGTCGACCGATCAAAACGGCGCAGAAACTCGGATCACCGCAACAGCGCTGCGTAGAGCGCGTCGAGTTCGTGATCTGCGCCCGTGAACATTCCGTCGGGGACGGAGAATGCGGCCCGCATCGCGGCGTAGATCGCGTGGTCTTGGTAGCGATCGAGCGCGAGGCCGGCGAAGTACTGCAGTCGCAGGCTCACGTCGACGTTGCGTTCTGCGTCGGCGAGCCATCCGGCGAGCGAGCTTGCGTCGCCCGCGTAGGTCGACAGCAGCGCGAGCGCGGAGCCGAGATCGCATTCGCCCAACGAGCCGCGCACAGTCGGCAGATCTTCAATCTGCGTCTGCATGCGCGTCATGTCGAACGACATCGGCAGCGCGCGCGCCATCGCGACGAGGTCGTAGCCATGGTTGGTTGGATCGCTGTTCCAAATCGTCGCGAACGGGAACGCGTCGAACAGCGTCGCGAGCTGGCTCTTCACCGCCGCTGCGTCGGTTTGGTAGAGCGGCACCCATTGCGTGACCACGCCGCCTGGCCGCAGGCGCGCTTGCACGAGGCCGTAGTACTCCGCCGTGTAGAGGGCAGCTGCGCCGCGCACCCATGGATGGATCGGATCCGACGTGATGATGTCGAACGTCTCGTTCGTCGTCGCGAGGTAGTGGCGCGCGTCGTCGAGCACCACTTCCGTGCGCGGGTCGTCAAGCACGCCGCGGTTGACGTCGGCGAGGTGCACGCGAGCAGCTTCCACGACCGCTGGCTCGATCTCGCACACCACGATGCGCTCGACGGTGGGCCAATCGACGAAGCAACCAGCAGTAACCCCGGCGCCGCAGCCCACGACCAGCACGCTGCGTGGCGCGCCATGCGCGAGGCACGGCAGGTGGCCGAGCATGCGTTGCAATCGCATGTCGAGGCTTTGCGTCGACGCGACGACCTTGCCGCTGACGTGGAAGCTGCGATGGCCTTCGAACTCGGAGACTGCGACAGAGGCGCTCACGCCTTCCTTCACCGTGAGGTATTCGACCGGCGCGTTCCAGTCCTCGATCGATCGGCCGAATGCGACGAGGCCATTTGGCAACTGAGGAACGAGCAGCGCGCAGAACGCGGCGAAGAGCAGCGCACACGTTGCCGCGAGCGTGCGTCGCATCGACGAACGGTGTGTGCGCGACTCGCCGAGCAACATGAGCGCAGCGATTGCCGACAGCATCGCGAGCGCGCGCTGGGTGTCCTGAGTTCCGATCTTGGCGACGCCGAAGAGCCCGATGCCGAGTGCGCCGAGGATCGCGCCGATCGTGTTGGCCGCATAGAGGACGCCCACGACGCGGTCTTGCGCCGACGTGGGCGCATCAGCCGTCGCGATCGCGAGGGGAAACGACGCGCCCCACAGGATGCATGCGGGCAAGAGCGCGATGGAGCATCGAACGAAGTCCCATGCGTAGTGCACCGGCATGTTCGTGTAGACGCGCTCCTGGAAGATCCACGTCGGTTCGCCGTACGGCACGACATGCGCGATCGCGAAGGCGCCCCAGAGGATCGCGGGCGCGAGCGCGAGTTGGCACATGCCAAATGCGCTGCGATGCGAACGTGCGCGCAAGGACCATCGCGTGCCGAGCGTGCTGCCGATGCCGAGTCCCAAGAGGCACACGGCGAGGATCAGCGAAAACGTGTAGGTCGTCGCGCCGAGCAAGAGCGATAGCTGCCGCGTCCACACGATCTCACAGCCGAGCGCCGTGAAGCCCGACAGCGCGATCGCAAGCGTCGCCGTGCGCCGTCGAGCGCGCGCGTCGGGATCGAGCGGCAACGACGCAGTCGTCGCGGTCTTGGCTGCGTTTGCCGTCGTTCGCGGCATCGCGACAGCGAGCGCAATTGCTGCCATGCCGATCAGCGCGTTGGTGGTGGCCGCGACGAAGCTCGCGATGCGCACGTCGTAGATGCGCAGCAAGAAGAACCCAGCCGCCACCGTGCCGAACACCGCGCCGAGCAGGTTGGCGCCGTAGAACCGGCCGAGTTGCGCAGCGCTGTCCTTCGCGCCATCGAACTGCCTTGCCACCGCGGGCAGCGTTGCGCCCATCAGCATCGTCGGCGGCAGCAGCGCTGCGGCAGCGATCGCGCCGCGCAGCAGCACGCTGCTGCTGCCATTGCCTGCATGCAGCTCCGCGTAGAGCGCGCCGAGCTTCGGCAGCAAGAACGGCATCGCTGCGCCGAACGCGCCGATGCCGAGTTCGAGCGCCGCGTAGACCAGCAGCGGAGGCCAGCTCGCGCGCGAGCAGCGCGGCAAGAGCCAGCTTCCGAGGCTCATGCCGCCCATGAAGCTGCCGAGCAAGAACGCGACGGAGATCGCGGACGATCCGATCGACAGCCGCAGCAGATGGAACCACGCGACTTCGTAGACCAGCGCGGCGGCGCCGCTCGCGAAGAACAGCGAGGCGAGCGTCGCAGTGGCGAATCGCTGCGCCTTGCCCGCGTGCGCCGCCGCGAGCGCTTCGCTCACGCAGCCTCTTGCTTGCGCTGCGGCAGCAGCGACACGACGAGCAAGGTCAACGTGATCGGCGCGACGACCCATGCGAGCGTCCAGCGGAACGTGTCGAGCGCGGCATGCTGCATCGTGGCGAGCACGCACCAAGCCGTGTAGCACACATAGGCGCCGAGGAAGAAGAAGCCCTCCCAACGCGCGATGCGGCGGCCGGTGAAGAACACGGGCAAGCACAGCAACGCCACGCCGAACATCACGGGCAAGTCGAACGCGAGCACGGTCTCGGACACCGGCAGCACGCCCTTCGACGCGATGCCCGTGGCGCCGAGGCATCCGAGGATGTTGAACGTGTTGCTGCCGATCACGTTGCCGACCGCGATGTCGCGTTCGCCGCGGATCGCTGCGGTGATCGACGTCGCGACCTCTGGCAGCGACGTGCCTGCGGCCACGATCGTGAGGCCGATCACGAGATCGCTGACGCCGAGCTGCTTGGCGAAGTTGGTGGCGGTCTCGACCAGCCAGTCGGCGCCGAGCACGAGGAAGAAGAGCCCGACGGCGACGAGCCCAACTTGCACGGCCCAATGCGCGTCCCAGCCAGACTTCTTCGGCATCGACTCGGCGTATTCGTCCTTGGTGGCGATCGTCTCGCGGCGCGATTGGCGGATCAGCATCACCGTGTAGGCGAGCAACAGCGCGAGGAAGATCGACGACTCCATGATGCTGATGTTCGCGTCGCTCGCGAACCACATCAGCAGCAGCGATGCGCCGATCATGATGGGCACTTCCTGCTTCAGGATCTGCGCGTGCACGACGAGCGGCGTGATCAGCGCAGACGCGCCGAGGATGAACAGCACGTTGAAGATGTTGCTGCCCACCACGTTGCCGATCGCGACGTCGGCGTTGCCGTTCAGCGCGGAGCC
>CAIYFF010000323.1 GCA_903925435.1 uncultured Planctomycetota bacterium
AAGCAGGGCAATCGCGGCATCGATGCGTTGATCGACGTGGCGCAGAGCGAGTCGGACCAAGTCACCGACGCGATGCGACAAGCGAGCCGCGCCGCGCTCGCCGCATGCAACGAGGATCGCGCGTGGCGCGGACTTGCGCCGCTGGCGTTGAAGGGCGGCAAGAACGAGCAGCTTGCGATCCTTCGATTGCTTGCGCCTGCGAAGGGTGTGAAGGCCGTGTCCACCGTGCGGCAGAAGCTCGCGCAGGACAGCGACGATGCGATCGCTGCCACGGCATGGAGGCAACTCGCTGCCGAGGGTTATCCGCGCGCGGAGGCGGTGCTGGAAGACATCGTGTCGCGCATGGGCGCGTCGCCGCAGCCCGAGGCGCGCGCCGAAGTGATCCGCGGCCTCGCGCATGGCATGTTCGGGCTGTCGCCCGAAGACGTGTTGCGCATCGGGTCCACGGGCGGGCCGATGGTGCAGACAGCGGTGACCGAGGTTGCGCCCACGCTCGCCAAGGATGCTGCGATGCTCGCGTTCTTGATCGACGCCGCTGCCGAGCGAACCGATGCGAACGAGCGGCAGTTCGCGTTTGCCGTGATCGCGCGCGCGAGCGCAGACGCGCTGCAGCCGCATGTCGCGCGCATCCGCGACGGATTGCAGAAGCCGACGCGCGACTCGGTCGAGCTCGCGCTTGCGACGATGTCCGCGCTCGCGAAGGACCCGCAGTGGAAGGACGACGTGCAACGCATGTTGTCCGCGACCGATCCCGAGCTGCGCACGACGGGTCTCTCGCTGTTGCTCGATCTCGGCATCGGCGACGCGGTTGCCATCGCGCAGAAGCAACTCGACGCGGAGGCGTGGAGCCTGCGTTCGGTCGCGTATCGCTATCTAGCCAAGTTCCGCGACCTGAGCTCGATCCCGATGTTGATCGCGCGATTTGGCAAGGAGACCGGTCGCCTCGAAGTCGAACTCGGCGACGCGTTGTTCGTGCACGCGGGCGTGCGCTGCTGGAGCCGCGACGAGTGGTCCGAGTGGTGGAAGAAGTCCGAGCAAGGCCATCAGTTGCCGCGCATCGAGACGGTCACTTCGACCAACAAGAAGGGCAAGGGCGGCGGCTCCACTGCGAGCTACTTCGGCATCCCGTTGGTCAGCAAGCGCTGCATCTTCTTGGTCGACGCATCGGGTTCGATGTCGGCCAAGATCGGCACGGATCGGAAGCGCACGCGATTTGACGAGGTGCGCACGCAGTTGCACAGCGCGGTCGCGAAGTTGCCCGAGGATCAGCTGTTCAACATCTGCTTCTACTCGTCGGGCGTGAACCCGATGTGGCCCGAGTTGCGGATGGCGAAGGGCGACGAGCGGCAGCAAGTGCTCGATCGCATCAAGGCGTCCAACTTCACGCAGGGCAGCACCAACATCTTCGACTCGTTGGAGCGCTCGTTCGGCGACGCGCAGATCGACACGATCTACCTGCTCAGCGACGGCGAGCCGTCGGCGGGCCGCATCACGGACACGACGCAGATCGCGGACCTCGTGCGTCGCTGGAACTACGGTCGGCAGGTCGTGATCCACTGCGTCGCGGTGGGCGAGAACTCCAGGTTCATGGAGCGGCTCGCGCGCGAGTCTGGCGGCGAATACGTGTTCGTGCGCTGAGCGGCTACGGCGGTCAGTCTTCGCCGTCGTCTTCTTCTGCGCGCGCCAGCAATGCGCCCGCGATGCGCTGCAGCAGCGCGCTGCCCGCCACGAGTTCTTCGCCCGTGATGCGCTCGTCCTCGGAGTGCGCAAACTCGATGCTGCCGGGGCCCGCGAGCACGACGGTGCGGTCCTTGGCGAACGAGCGCAGCTTCGGCGCGTCGCTGCCAAACGGCACCGCCTTCTGCGCAAAGCCAGGCAGCGGCGGATAGAGATCGGCCTCGCAGAAGGACAACAAGTCGACTTCGCCGTGCAACGGCGCGAGCGAGCGCGCGGTCGCTTCGAATGCGCAACCGGGCAGCGTGCGGACAAACACTTCGGCCTCGGCCGAAGGCGCCACCACGTTGGGCGCAGCGCCGCCGTGGATCGAGCCGAGGTTCCACACTTCGTTGCCGAGCACGGGATCGCTGCGGCCTTCGAATCCGCGCAACCGCTGCAGCCAATCGACCATCTCCCACAGCGCGGACCTGCCGAGTTGCGGCGTGCCGCTGTGCGCGGGCACGCCGTGCGTTCGCATGCGCAAGTGCATCGTGCCGCGTTGCCCCGTCGCCAGCAGGTTGTCCGTCGGCTCGCCGTTCAGCACGCCGATCACGTTGGGGCATCGCGCGCGCAGCGCGAGCGCAGCGTCCGCGCCGATGCTGTCCGTCTCTTCGCCGATGACGCCGAGCCATGCGAGGTCCGTGACGCCATGCGCGAGCAGCGAACGGATCGCGGCGAACTGCGTGACGATCTGGCCCTTCGCATCGCATGCGCCGCGGCCATGCAGCAAGTCACCTTGCAGTCGCGGCGCGATGTAGGGCGGCACCGTGTCGAGGTGCGTGCTGAACAGCGCCTTCGGATCGCTCGACCAGCGCGCGAGCACATTGCTGCGGCCAGGAGCGACGCGCTGCAGTTCGACGTCGGCGCCGAGTTCTTTGAGCAGCGCGTGCAGCGCTGCAAGGCCGCGGTCTTCGTGGCCTGTCGTCGTGTCGTCGGCGCAGAGCGCTTCCAGACGGCCGAGCATCCATTCGCGCGTGCCGTCGCTCATCGAACTTGGCTCAGAGAGCCTTCGTGATGCCCATGTAGGCAGCGAACGTCGCGAGCGCGAGCGCCACGACCCAGCCAAACGGGCGCGGGATGAAGCCGCGGCGCACGAGCATCGGCAGCACGGCTGCGACAACCCAAACGCCGACCTTGGCCCAGAGCCAGCTCGGCCATGCATCGGGAGCCGAGAGCGCGAGGCGGGCCAGCATGCCGAAGCCCGCGACGAGCAGCAGGATCAGGCCAACCCCGTGGAAGATCATCGAGGTCTTCTGCGGCGCGTCCTTCGGCGTCGCGAGCGCCACGCCTGCCGACATCATCAGCAGGGCAAAACCGATCAAGTGCAGGACCTTGTAGAGCTCGAGCGTCATGCGGCGCACGGTAGATGCGCCGCTGCGCGAAGTCGAGCGCGACGATGCGCGCTCATGCGAAGGTCAGCGGCGATGCGCGAACTGCGCGATCGCGCCGACGACGTCGATTTGCTCCGCCTCGGTGAGGCCTTGGAAGATCGGCAATGCGAGGCTCGTCGCCGCTGCGTTCTCTGCGACCGGGAAGTCGCCAGCCTTGCCGCCGAGGTTGGCGAAGCACGGCTGCAAGTGGAACGGGATCGGGTAGTAGACCGCGCTGCCGATGCCTTGCGCGCGCAGGTGCTGCAGCAGCGGGTCGCGTTGCTGCTTGTCGATGCGCATCACGAACTGATGGTAGGCGTGGCGATCTGAGACTTCGGTGGGCAGCCGCAGCCAATCGGTCAGCTTCGCTTCGGCGAACAGGCGGCGGTAGCGCTCGGCGTTCTCGCGCCGCGCCTCGGTGATCTTCTCGATGTCGCGCAAGCGCACGCGCAGGGCGGTGGCTTGGATCGCGTCCATGCGGAAGTTGCCGCCGACCGTCGTGTGCTTGTAGAGCTCGGCCTGCCCGTGATTGCGCAGCAGCTTGCAGCGGTCGTAGAAGGCCGTGTCGTTGGTCGTGAGGAACCCGCCGTCGCCGATGCCGCCGAGGTTCTTGGTCGGGAACGTCGACCAGCCCGCGCACAGGCCGTCGTTGCCGCACATGCGGCCCTTGTACTTCGTGCCGATCGCCTGCGCCGCGTCCTCGATGAGCGGCACGCCGGCCTTGCGGCAGATCGACGTGATCGCGTCGACGTCGAATGGCGCGCCGAACAGGTGCACCGCCATCACGGCCTTCACGTTCTTGGAGCGCTTCAGCGCGTCTTCGAGCTTCTGCGGGTCGAGGCAGAGGAACTCGTCCTCGACATCGAGGAACACCGGCTTCGCGCCCGTGCGCGACACGACGCCTGCCGTCGCGAAGAACGAATACGTCGGCAGCAGCACTTCGTCGCCGTGGCCGATGCCGAGCGCCATCAACGGCGCGAGCAGCGCGTCGGTGCCCGACGACATCGTCAGCGTGTGCTTGCAGCCGAGGTAGGCGGAGAGCTCCGCTTCGAGGCGTTCGACCTCGGGGCCGAGGATGTATTGGCCGCTGCGGACGACGGCGCTGACGGCGGCGTCGATCTGGGCGAGCTGCGCCTTGTCGCGGCACAGGTCGATCATGGGAACTGGCATGGGCGGGCACGATAGGGGCCCGATGCGCGCATGGAAGAGCGCGCACCGGGCCCCGTGTCCGTCTGCGGCGGCGAGCGCCGTTGCTCAGTTCGCGCGCAGCGCCGTGCGCAAGCCAGCGGATGCCGAGAGGCCCTGCGGCTGGCACGTGTCGAGCCACGCGTATTGCGTGTAGATCGGCAGGCCGTCGTAGAGCGACAGGCTCGGCAGCGGCAGCAGGCGAGCATGCGTTCCGCGCGCGTCGGCGGCGATGAACTCAACCCAGGACGAAGGATCGCTGTAGTCGACGAGCACGTTGATGCCGACGAGTGGAATGTTGGCCTGGCCGAAGCCCAGACCGAAGTAGCCGAAGCCGCTCGGCGGCGCGTTCTCGCCGACCAGCGCGAACGTCGTGCTGCCGAGGCGCGCTTCACCGTTGCTGCGCACGCGGGGTTCGCCGGGGCAACCGTTCGTCGCGATGCCGTAGCTGGTCGAGGCCTCGTCGCCGTCGAGCAGCGAGTCGAGGTCGCGATCGCGCGCGATGCGTTGGCCGGCGCCCGGCGGCACGCCCATGTAGGTCAGCGCTGCGTTGCCTGCTTGTGCGAGCGACAGCAGCTGCGTTCTCGTGCGCGCGGCAAAGCCGGTGACATTGCCGACGAAGTTCGCGCCAGCCGTCGAGTAGAGCAGCGCCGCGGAGGCGCCGTTCATCGAGCCGTGCGCGACGAGGTCGATGTCGCCGGCGATCGCGCGTGCAATCAGCAGATCGAGGTCGGCGATCGCAGCCGCGTTGGCCGCGTTCGACTGGTCGATCGTGACCTGCATGCCGACCGTCGGCGCGGTGCCGGTGTCGAGGACCATGAGGAAGGGCACGATCTTCGACATCACGTTGGCGCCGAGAGCGCTGCGCCACGGGTTGAACACCGGCAATGCGAGGAAGTCGGCGAGCGTGCCGAC
>CAIYFF010000324.1 GCA_903925435.1 uncultured Planctomycetota bacterium
AGGCCGATGTGTTTGATGCCCGTTCTGGGAATGCGCGTTCGGAGCAGGAGGCAAAGCTCGCGCTCGACGCGTTCCTGAGGATCGCGCCGGGCCCGGCTCGCGACGAGCGACTCGGGCGCGCAGCGGAACTTGCGTTCCTTGCCGCGGACTACGCGCAGTGCATTCGGCTCGCATCGGAGGCGGAGACGCGCGCAGGCTTGTCGGATGAATCCCTCTCGGCGGCGTTGCGAGCGATGGCGCGTCGAGGCCTCGCGCGAGACCTCGTCGCAATGGGCCTGCGACTCGCGCCTTCTCGTCGCGCGGCGGTGGCGCAGGCGATCGCCGCCGAAGAGGCCACGCTGCTTGTGATGGCGGACGCAGCGCTGCGATCCGGCGATCGCGATGTGGGCATGTGGATCTTTGGCGCGATCGCCGAACTGCTGCCAGAGGACGCGGCGCGTTTGGCCAACCTCGCGCTTGCGCATCGGCATGTGGGTCAGATCGCGGATGCGCGCCGCATCTACGAGCGCGCCTTGCAGATCGCGCCGAGCGACTCGTGGACCTGGAACGACTACGGGCTCCTGCTTCGCGTTGCCGGCGATCCAATCGCTGCGCGGGCCGCGTTCGAGCGCAGCATTTCGTGCGATGCCACGTTTGGCGAAGGGCCCGGAATCACGAATCTCGTGGTGGATGCAGCTCAAAACCGAGGCGACGAAAGCCAGCGTGCGCAAGTTCTGGCGGACGCTTCCCGTGCGCTTCTGGTGCGGCCCGATGCCGCGCTGTTGCGGCGGGCTACCATCGATCTCGTGCTGCTCGACGCTGGCGTCGCCCGACCGCAACAACAACCTGACAAGGGCGCGGCAGTTCGGTAACGTCCCGAGCGCGGCGACGCTTTCTGCGCCCTTTCTGCCCCTCTGGTTCCTGACAGCCTTTGGAGATGCTGATGTCCTTGTCCCTGACGGTGACGCTCGCGTGCTTTGCACACTTCTGCCCCGTGGCGGATGCCGCCATGACGCCGCAAGATCCTGCGCCCAAGCTGGCGCCTGCGGATCAGAAGGCGCTGCAAGGCAAGCTGGCAAAGTTTGTCGAGACGCAGATCGCTTACGACGATCCGGCCGCCGTGGGCAAGGCTCGGGAGAAGGCGCAAAAGGCCTACGATGCAGCGCGCGAAGCGTTCTGGTCGGATTGGAAGAAGCAGTCTGACAAGCACGGCGACCTGCTCAAGTCGATTGCGGACCTCGAGGTGATCTTCGCGAGCGCGATCCCCTACGAGCGAAAGCAGGCGATGACGCTTCGCAAGATCGATGCGAAGGACCCGGTCCCGGCCTACTACCTGTCCGTTCCAAAGTCCTACAAGTCGGAGACGCCGACGCGCGCGGTGCTGCTGGTGCCGGGGCTCGATGACAAGCAGGAGTGGGTCGAAGGCAAGAAGTGGTTCGACTCGACGTGGTCGGACAAGGCTCCCTTGGCTTCGGACACGATCATCCACGTGCCCGTCGTGTCGAAGGCAGTCGAATTGGACACGATGCCCGACTACTCGAAGACGGAGAGCGAGGAGCAGGAGAAGCAGCGAATCCAAGAGTTGCTGCTGTCGTTCGGCGACACGCAGCGTGGCTACAACGTGGATCGCGCGCGCCGCTTCCTCGATGCGGGCAAGGGCGCCTGCGGCTTTGCGGTGCGGTTCGCTTGCCACTTCCCAGACCTGTTCAGCGGCGTGATTCTGCGCTCGCCCATGGCCGTGGATGAGCTTCGGCTCGGCAGCCTCGGCGGCATCAACTTCCTGCTGCTGTCGAGCGCGGACACCGCAGCGGCTTGCGACGCGCTGAAGGCCCGTCTCGACAAGGTCGAAGGGGTTACGTGCACGATCCTGCCAGCGACGGACGCCTACCCATTCGCGGCCGCAGGCCCGGAGATCGAGAAGTGGATGGCGGGCTGCAAGCGCACCGTCAATCGCAAGAAGATCGTGATCGAGCCCAACGAGGACCGCTTCAAGCAGGCCTACTGGGTCTCGATCGCCGACATGTCGTCGGTCCACACAGCGCCTGAGGGCAGCAAGCCGCGCGTCGAGGTCGAAGCCGATCGCGCGCAGAACCGCATCAAGATCACCGCGGTCGGCGTGGAGTCGCTGATGCTGTCGCTCAATGACTCGCTGGTCGATCTCGACAACAAGTTCACCCTGGTCGTCAACGACAAGGCGTGGGAAGAAGGCAAGCGCAACCGCGACTTCAACAACCTGTTGAAGCGCATGGTGCGCAAGAACGACACGCAGTTCCTGTTCCCGGTGGAGTTCCGCGTCAACGTGCCGAAGCCGGAGAAGAAGGCGGACGAGACCGGTGCCGGCAAGTGAGGGAATGGGCGGGCTGCTCAGCCCGTCCCGCGCGGCGCTAGTGGCCGCGCTCGCAGGCTGCGCCTGCATGGTCGTGGAGTTGAGCGCGGTGCGAATGTTGGCGCCGTTCTTCGGCGACTCCGCCTACGTGTGGACCAACGTGATCGGCGTCATCTTGCTGGCGCTGGCATTGGGAGCGTGGACTGGGGGCATCTGGGCGGAGCGGATCGGGCTAGCAGCTCCGCGGCGGCTCTTGGTTGCCGCAAGTCTCGTCCTCGCCGTGGTTCCGTTCTTCGCTCCGATCTTGGGCGATTGGCTGCTGCCGCAGGATCTGCCGCTGGATGCCGCAATGCCTGCGCTGATTCGCGGTTCGCTTGCAGCGTCCGTCTGCCTGTTTGGGCCGCCGCTTTGGTTGTTGGGAGCGGTCGCACCCGGACTCGTTGTCGGAGTTGCGAACGCAGGCAACGGCCTCGGGCGGTCGGCTGGGTTGGTGTCCGCGACAGGCACGATGGGCAGTCTCGTCGGCACCTTCGTGACGACGCATTGGCTCGTGCCCGAGTTTGGCTGTCGTGCCGCGATCTGGGCCTCTGCTGGGCTGTTGGCGATCGCTGGATGCGCGATCCGGGCCCGGGGCATGGGCGCTGCATCCCTGCTGATCGCGGGGACGTGCCTATGGCTGCCGATGGGGCCGCTACGCGCCGCGCCTGCTGGCTCGGAACTGCTCGCCGAAGTCGAGTCGAGGCATCAATACTTGCGCGTGTTGCGGTCGCGTTCCGAGGACGGATCGGCGCGAACCGAGCTGAAGATCAACGAGGGACTCGATAGCTACCACTCGGTGGCGATCGAGGGACGGCGCATGACGAGCTCTGCCAATGCGTCGATGCGACCTAGCTCCTACTACGACTACCACGCGATCGCGCCATGGCTCGCCGGCGATGGCTCTTCTCCAACGGGGCTGCGCGCGTTGTCGATCGGCGACGCTGCCGGTACGTTTCGACGCTGCTACGCAGCGGCTTGGCCGGATGCCGTGGTCGACGCGGTGGAACTTGATCCCGCAGTCGTGCGACTCGGCGAACGTTGGTTCGATGCGCCTCACGGTAGCGGCACGGTTGTGGGCGGGCTCGATGGCCGAGTGTTTGTCGAACGCGCTCGTGCCACGTGGCACTGCATCCATGTCGATGCCTACAGCCATCAGGTCTACATTCCTGCGCACCTTGCGAGCCTCGAGTTCTTCACCGCTGCGCGTGCGCGCCTCGAGCAGAAGGGCGTCCTTGCGTGCAATGTCGGCGGACTCGGCATCGACGACCCGGTGGTGACCGCGATCGCGCACACGATGCGCGCGGTGTTCGACGACGTCGCGGCGTTGCGGATCCCAGACTCTCGGAACGTGCTGCTGCTCGGCAGAAGGGATGCGCCACTTGTGGCCGCATCGCTGCCGGATGCAGTGCCGCCGGTTGCTGGGATGTCGGAAACAGAGCACGGGATCTGGTCGCGAGTGGTGGCCGAAGCGAAGGCGGCGCGGTGGGGCAAGTTCGCGAGCGATGCAGGCGCAAGCATCCCGTTGCGCGATGATCGGCCAGCGCTCGACGGTCTGTTGCTCGCGTCCTATGTGCAGAACAAAGACCCCGGAGAACCGTTGGGATTCTCAGGTCCAAACAGCGCCGAATGGGCGGAAGCGGCGGCCTTCGAGCGGTACTCAGAAGGCGACTTCCCAGGCGTGATCGCGGCGGCCAAGAGCAGCGTCAAGGCCACGCCCTATCTCTGTTACCTCGCAGGCGCTGCGAACTGGGCCTTGCGACGCATCCAATCTGCTCGCATGGCGACCCAGAACGGCATCGCGATGGCGCCAGCCGAACCGCTCCTTGGCTCGCTTCGCGCGCAGGGCGACGCGTTGGATGCCGAATGGCAGCCGATTGCACGCGCGATGGGGATCGCCGAACGCAACGGCATCCTCGCGGCCGTTCTCGCGTGCTGCGGCGCGGCGTTCGCGCTCCTCGCTGGCTACAGGATGTCGAGAATGCCGGCTGCGCCGTCCGTCAGCGTCTCTACCGCGGCTCGGTAGTTGACAGCTTCGGCGTAGCGCGCGTTCCAAGGCATCGGCTCTGGGTCGCACACGCCACCGAGCGCCACGGCCGCGAACGCGCGCGTGAGCGGAGTCAGTTCGCGATTGCCGAGCATCTGCAGCAGCGGTGCGATGCATCTCCGATCGCCGAGTTGGCCAAGGCCAGAGGCTAGCGCGGACATGCGGGCCAGGCCTCCTTCTGACGACTGCAGCATGGCCGTCAGTTGTTCGACGGCTTCCGCGTCGCCGAGACGACCGAGCGCGGTGGCGATCCGCACGAGCAACTGCGGTTGACGCACAGAGCCCGCCAACAACTCGCGAAGTTGCGGCGACGCTCCGCGTTCTTCCAGTAGCGCTAGGCCGATTGCGATCTGGCCGCCGGCGTCTTCGCGCTTCCCATACTCGGACAAACTGCTGCGCAGTGCGTGCGCCGAACCTGGCGCGCGGCACAGCCCCAACGCGATCGCTGCAGAACCAATGGCTTGCGGGTTCTTCGCGATGCGGAAGGCGGCGAGCAACGCATCGCGCACTTCGAGGTCTGGCTCAGGCGTCTTGCCGGCAGCCAGCGCTGCTGCACTGCGATCTGCGACCATCGTCCCGAGCGCGAGCATGATCCACGGCTGCTCGATCGCTCGGCTGGCCTCACGCATTTCCAATAGCAGCGCTGCTCTGGCCTTCGCACCGCCGATGCGGCCGAGGCTCAGAGCCGCGAAGTATCGTGTTTGGTGATCTCGCGCAGTCCGATAGGTATGCACGAGCGACTCGCATGCGGATCTGTCGGCCGAGGTGTCGTCCTCCCACGGATGGCACAACGCGCCGAGCGCTGCTGCGCACGATTGCGCGACATGATCGTTGGTCTTGCTCCGCGGCCCGAGATCGGCGGCATCATCCTCGCGAAGGCGTGACGAGAACTTTGCCCGGCAGGCGTCGCTTCGCGGGTGGGATGCGCCGAGCAACTGCGCCAGCGCCATCGGGCAGTGCGACTGGGTCAACTGCGAGCCAGGGCCAAGGTCCTGCTCGTAGAACGCCAGCAACTCCGCAGCCGCCATGTCGACCAACGTCCGCGAAGCCGCGTTGTCTTCTCGCGGCAACTGGCCAAGCGCTGCGATTGCGGCGACGGTGACGTTGCGATGAACGCCCGCAGATCCCTCTGCGTGGAGCAGCGAAGCCAGGCAGCGAACAGGCTCCATGCGCTGCGCGGCCTCGATCCTTGGCAAGCAGAGCCCGAGCGCATAGGTGGCGAATGCGCGAGTTCGTTGATCGACGCTGGTGCGGCCCGTGCAGCGCCGTCCCCAAGAGGCGTCGGAGCACAGCGCCATCAGCAGTTCGAGGTCTTCGCGCTTGCACTGGCGCGCGATGCCAAAGCAAAGCGCAGCGGACTCGCGGATCTCTTGGTCATGGCTGGCCAGTCGATCGCGAAACAGGTCGTGGAGTCGCATCCCTTCTGGGTCCACGCCGATCTTGGCGAGCGCGATCATTGCTGCGGTGATCGTGTCGCGGTCCTCTGCCCGCGCGAGCGTCTTGGCCAAAGCCGGAACGACCACCGTGCGAACTTCGGCTTCGCTCGGCGCTTCCAACGCGGCGCTCAGTGCGCCACGGCTGCCGAGCAGCAGGTCCGTTGCATGGAATGCGCGTCGCAACGCGAGCCCATCACGGACGCGCAAGAAGGGGTCCTTCCGGAACTCCCACCAGAACTCCCAACTCGAAAGGTCCGTATCGACTGCGTAGCCGCGGCTTCCCTGGCGCCCCGCGCCAGCGACGCCCGATGGGCCGGCCGGACCCGAAGCTGTGGAGGACGGTCCTGGGCCTGCTGCGGCACCGCTGCTTGCGGTAGAGGAGCCGCTGGCCGCACCCGTGGAACCACTGCTGCTTCCAGATCCGGTGGGCGGCACGACCGTCGTGGGGCCGCGGTATTGCCCGCCATGCGGCATCGCAAGTCCGGCCGCTTGCAGCGTCGCTAAAGCCCATGCACATCGAACTGCATTTCGAGTCGCGTGCGAGTTCATGTCGGTTGTCAGCAATGGTTGTTCCAAGCAGG